>NZ_RJPI01000013.1:0-36284 GCF_003943385.1 Streptococcus oralis | reverse complement strand
GCACACATATAATCGGCGACGTTCACCAACTAGTAACTCTGGATGGTGACTGACCAGCTCATACAGGCACAGCATCCCCTCCTGGTCCCAGTCCTCTTTCTCCCACAGATGTAAATGGTATTCTTTGCGGCACTTATGGACAATCCCCTTGCTTTCTTCGTATAGTTCTTTCAGATTCATAGACCTCTCCTTTCTGCATTTAGTTTAACAAAATGCGCGAGCCCCTGAGTCTACTTTCTCTATTCTGTACTTCTCGCTACCTCAACTGCATACAAAAAGAGAGGCCCTGCCTCTCTGGGTTATAATTCTGCAATTTGGTTGAGATTCACTTCTGCAATCGTGTCATTACCAAACATAGAGATAATCATCTTCACTTTGTTGTTATCAATTTCAGTAATTTTACCTGTATAGTCTGCAAAAGCGCCATCAATGATGCGGACTGTCTGGCCGACTTCAACGTCAATATCAAACTCTTGAACGGTTTGTCCCATTGAAACCAGAATATCACGGATTTCTTGTTCCAATAGCGGAGTTGGTTTTGATCTGTTACCGTGTGAACCGACGAATCCTGTTACGTTAGGTGTGTTTCGAACGACGAACCATGCTTCATCTGTCATGACCATTTCTACAAGGACATAACCTGGAAAGCGATTCTCTTCAACTTCCTTTTTCTTTCCATTTTTCTCAACTTGCACGGTTTGTGTTGGAATCTCAACACGTAGAATATTATCCAACATGTTATACGTTTGTGCACGTTGCAATAGATTTTCTTTTACCTTATTTTCATAACCAGAATAAGTTTGTAGAACAAACCATCCTTTGTCAAAACTATCCATGATATTTCCTTTCATAATAGAAGAAAGCTAGCAGAAGTTCTCCGCTTTTCTTCTAAAAAATGTTAATAAATCGAATCAAACCTGAAACAATCAACTGGTCAAAAATGTAAATGATGACCACAAAGAAGGCTGTGTATTCCATAATAGAGCGAAAATCTCTCCAGCTTTCTTTGCGAGTTGGCCAAGTTGTTTCTTTAAGAAGTTTAAAAATATCCTTAATAAAACCCATCGTTCTCTCCTATCTCGTCTCTCTATGTGTCGTATATTTTCCACAATGTTTACAAAATTTATTTACTTCTAGTCGTGTTGGCTTGGGGTTCCCGCTAATTTTGATTGAATAATTTCTTGAACCGCAAACTGCACAAGCTAGGCTTGCTTTTTTTAGTGCCATAACGCCTCCATCTTATCTATTATAACAAGAAACCTAGGCTTTGACAAGCCTCTTAACGAAAGAGATTGACGAAAGAGTCCCAGATTGTCTGGGCTTTTTCTTTTATCTTTGCATCCGAAATCGCACGTCCCGCTTCGTCTACAAGATTTTGAGCACGACTACGAATATCTTCTAGCGGATCCTTGGACTGACTCGTCTCATTTTCAACGACCTGCTTTTTCGTGTTTTCTGGCGCAATGCCATTCTGCTTATAGGCATTCTCAACCGTAAAGGTACTACCTGGAGTGTAAGGCAAAATAGTGTTGGCCATACTTCTAAAGACATGGGCAGCTCCATTTGAGGTAGAACCTGCTAGATAATGATTCTCATCTGTTGTTGGGAAGCCGAGCCAGTGGCTGATTACAACATCTGGAGTATAGCCGATCACCCACTGGTCACTGGTATATTCCGGATTGAAAACAGCTTCAGTCGTACCTGTTTTACCAGCCATGACATAATCTGCTGGCGACGAACTGATTCCTGTACCATTTGTAAAAGTACCCAACATCATACTGGTCATTTTATCAGCTACTGACTTATCTAGCACGCGTTTTTGAGAGTTTGCATGACTCTTGATGACTTGCCCACTGGCATTTTCGATACGAGTAATGAAATGGGCTTCAGGCATCAGACCTTCATTGGCAAAGGCTGCATAGGCTTGCGCCATCTGGAGAGGATTCGTCTCCACACCTCCACCAAGAGCAACTCCAAGAACTCGGTCAACTTTTTCCATATTTAGGCCAAATCTCTCCCCAGCGTCAAAAGCTTTGTCAATACCTAATGCATTTACAGTCGCAACTGCTGGTAGGTTGAGCGATTCCGCCAAGGCCTGATACATTGGTACTTCGCGTGATGTCTTGATTCCTGCATAGTTGTCTACTTGATAACTGTTGTACTGCATCGTATGATTATCCAGTTGCTTGTTCAAGGACCATCCTGCTTCTACTGCGGGTGTATAAACAACTAAAGGTTTAATGGTTGAGCCTGGGCTACGCTTAGACTGAGTGGCATAGTTGAAATTGCGAAAGCCTGGTTTGTCATCACCAGCTACACGACCAACAACTCCACGCACTCCACCAGTCTTGGGTTCTAGAGCGACACTACCTGATTCGGCATGCGTTCCGTCTTCTGCCGTTGGAAATAGCGAAGCGTTTTCGTAAATAACCTGCATGTTTGCTTGATAGTTTTGGTCAAGTTCTGTATAGATTCGATAACCGTTGTTGACAATCTCTTCTTCTGTGAGATTGTACTTGGATACTGCTTCGTTGACAACTGCGTCAAAATAGGATGGGTAACGATAATCAGAAATCTTACCTTCATACTTATCTTGCAGTTGAGAAGTCATATCTACTCCAGCTGCTTCAGTTTCTTGATTTTTATCAATATAGCCTGCCGCAACCATATTTTGTAGAACCGTATCCCTGCGGTTAGTCGAATCCTCAATGGAATTCAAAGGATTATACAATTCTGGTCCCTTGAGCATCCCTGCTAGAGTCGCCGCCTGATTAAGGGTTAATTCCGCAGCCGATACGCCGAAATATTTCTTACTCGCATCCTCTACGCCCCAGACCCCATTTCCAAAGTAGGCGTTATTGAGGTACATAGTAAGGATTTGCTCCTTGCTGTATTTCTTTGTCAATTCTAAGGCTAGGAAAAACTCCTTGGCCTTCCGTTCAACGGTTTGGTCCTGAGACAGATAGGCATTTTTCGCCAACTGTTGGGTGATAGTGGACCCCCCTCCAGAACGGCCTGCTGTAAGGATGGCTAGAAAGAAACGACCGTAGTTAATCCCATCATTTTTATAGAAGGAACGATCCTCTGTCGCGACGACAGCATTCTGCAAGTCTTTGCTGATATCTGTCAGCTCAACATAGGTTCCCTTTTGACCTGACAGGGCTCCTGCCTCTTTTTCTTCGCGGTCAAAAATCAGAGTTCGCGTTTTCAGGGCATTTTGCAAATCATTGACATTGGTAGACTTGGCTATTGCAAATAGGTAGGTTCCTACTAGCAAACCAGCACTTAACCCTAAAATGATGACGATCTTTGTCAGATGATAACGACGCCAAAATTTCCGAATCGGGCCTACTTGGGACAATTTTTTTCTATCGCTCCGTGAACGACGCATGCTAGTCGAATCAGGCTCCGCCGATTCACTCGTTTCTTTTTTAAAGAGAGAAAGGAACTTCTCAAATAATTTATCTAATTTCATGCGTTTATTTTATCATCTTCACCATAGGAACTCAAGAATTTAGCTACTCCCTATCCAAATAGGGCTTTTTTTGTTACAATATCTGTATGCAATTCACATTTACATTACCTGAATCCTTGCCTCAAATGACGGTCAAACAATTTCTAGAGGAACAGCTCCTCATCCCTAGAAAAATCCGCCATTTTTTGAGAACAAAGAAGAACATCTTAATTAACCACAAAGAAGTTCACTGGAACGAGATTGTCCAACCAAGGGATATTTGCCAGTTGACTTTTGACGAGGAAGATTATCCCCCAAAAGAAATCCTTTGGGGCAATCCAGACCTCGTTCAAGAGATTTACCAAGACCAACATCTCATTATCGTCAACAAGCCCGAAGGCATGAAAACTCACGGAAATCAATCTGGTGAAATTGCCCTTCTCAACCATGTCTCTGCCTACGTTGGTCAAACCTGCTATGTCGTTCATCGCCTGGACATGGAAACAAGCGGTTTAGTGCTTTTTGCTAAAAATCCTTTTATCCTACCCATTCTCAATCGTTTGTTGGAAAAAAAGGAAATCGCTCGTGAGTACTGGGCACTTATAGAAGGACGAGTAGAGAGTAAAGAACTTGTCTTTCGAGATAAAATTGGTCGTGATCGACACGATCGCAGAAAACGAGTGGTAGATCCCAAAAGTGGGCAACATGCCGAAACTCAGGTAAGCCGACTAAAGCAATTTCCAAATCAGACTACCCTTGTCCGTTGCAAACTAAAGACCGGTCGAACGCATCAAATCCGTGTTCACCTCTCTCACCATAAACACCCTATTCTGGGCGATCCTCTCTATAACTCTAGATCAAAAGCAAGCCGGCTGATGCTTCATGCCTTCCGACTATCCTTTACCCATCCACTCACCTTAGAAAAATTGAGTTTCACTGCCCTCTCGGATACTTTTGAAACAGAATTAAAACAAAATGGATGACACTATCATCCATTTTTATATATAGAAAAAGCAAGACCAAAAGGCCTTGCTTTCTTATCGACTCAGGAATTATTTAGCGATTTTTGCAAAATATTCAAGAGTACGTACAAGTTGTGCAGTGTATGACATTTCATTGTCGTACCATGATACAACTTTAACCAATTGTTTACCGTCAACATCAAGAACTTTAGTTTGAGTTGCGTCAAACAATGAACCGTAAGACATACCTACGATATCTGAAGATACGATTGGATCTTCTGTGTAACCGTATGATTCGTTTGAAGCTGCTTTCATAGCTGCGTTCACTTCATCAACAGTAACGTTCTTTTCAAGAACAGCTACCAATTCAGTAACTGATCCAGTTGGAGTTGGAACGCGTTGTGCAGACCCGTCAAGTTTACCGTTCAATTCTGGGATTACAAGACCGATAGCTTTAGCAGCACCAGTTGAGTTAGGAACGATGTTTGCAGCACCAGCGCGAGCACGGCGAAGGTCACCACCACGGTGTGGTCCGTCAAGGATCATTTGGTCACCAGTGTAAGCGTGGATAGTAGTCATCAATCCTTCAACAACACCGAAGTTGTCTTGAAGTGCTTTAGCCATTGGAGCCAAGCAGTTTGTAGTACATGAAGCACCTGAGATAACTGTTTCAGTACCGTCAAGAACGTCGTGGTTAGTGTTGAATACAACTGTTTTAACATCGTTTCCACCAGGAGCAGTGATAACAACTTTTTTAGCTCCGCCAGCGTGCAAGTGTTTTTCAGCTGCTGCTTTCTTAGCAAAGAAACCAGTTGCTTCAAGAACGATTTCTACACCGTCGTTAGCCCAGTCGATTTGTTCTGGATCACGTTCAGCAGAAACTTTAACGAATTTACCGTTAACTTCAAATCCGCCTTCTCTAACTTCTACAGTACCGTCGAAACGACCTTGAGTTGTGTCGTATTTCAACAAGTGTGCAAGCATAACTGGATCTGTAAGGTCGTTGATGCGAGTAACTTCAACACCTTCTACGTTTTGGATACGGCGGAAAGCAAGACGACCGATACGTCCGAAACCGTTAATACCAACTTTAACTACCATTAGTGATTTCCTCCTTATGAAAATCCTGAAAATTTTATTGTGAAAAGAGTAACTTGAATCACTACAAATCACCTTTCAACATCATTATTATATAACTATTTAAGTAGAATTGCAAGTACGGGCGTTGTTTTTCTACTTTTCAATTTCCTTCATTCACCTAAGCTTTTATTTCTAGAACCTTCTATCCTATCCACATAATCTTCTCTTCTCATAGTTCAACTCTAACTTCAGAAATAGGACTATGAAAAGAGACAGGATTTCTCCTGCCTCTAGGCTGATAAACGATTATTTACGGCGTCCTGGACGTTCTGCATAGCCATAGTAAGCATCTGCCATAATTTCTTCCATGTCAGCTACCATTGGCAAGCGTGGGTTAGCAGGTGAACATTGGTCTTCATAAGCAAGCAAGGCAATTTCATGCAAGCTGTCTTTCCAAGCTTTTTCATCGATTCCTTGGTCTTTGAAGTTCATCTTGATACCTACTGCAACACCAAGGTCGTAAACAGCTTTGGCATAAGCTTCAACTGCTTCTTCTGGAGTTGAGTGAGGCAATCCAAGCATTTTCGCGATGTCTTGGAATTTCTCATCAGCTTTCCAGTAGTTGTACTTAGGCCATGTAGTTGTCTTAGATGGGCGAGTACCGTTGTAACGGATAACGTATGGAAGCAAGATTGCGTTTGTACGTCCGTGAACAGTATGGTGAACACCACCAATCTTGTGGGCCATTGAGTGGCTCATACCAAGGAAGGCATTGGCGAAGGCCATACCAGCCATTGTAGACGCATTATGCATTTTCTCACGAGCTTCTGGATCAGCTGTCTTAACTGATTTTTCCAACCATTCAAAGACAAGTTTGATTGTTTGAAGCGCAATACCGTCTGTGTAGTCGTTGGCAAAGTTTGAAGTGTAGGCTTCAGTCGCGTGAGTCAAGACGTCCATACCTGTGTCAGCTGCGATGAAGTCTGGAACTGATTCAACCAAAGCAGGGTCAACAATCGCAATCGTTGGTGTCAATGAGTAGTCAGCCAATGGGTATTTGCGGTTGTTTTTCTTATCAGAGATAACGGCAAATGGTGTTACTTCTGAACCTGTACCTGAAGTTGTTGGGATACCGATGTACTTCGCTTTCTTACCAAGTGATGGGAAGCGGAAGGCACGTTTACGGATATCCATGAATTTTTGAACCAAGTCACGGAAGTCGATTTCTGGTTGTTCGTAGAAGAGCCACATTACTTTGGCCGCGTCCATTGGAGAACCACCACCAAGAGCGATGATTGTATCTGGTTCAAATGCTTTCATCACTTCAGCACCACGTTCTACAGTTGTGATGTCTGGATCTGGTTCAACATCTGAGAATACTTGGATAGTTACACGATTGCTACGTGCGTTCAATTGATCAATAACACGTTGAACAAAGCCAAGTTTTTCGATAGATTTGTCTGTAACAATCATAACGCGTTCAATATCTTCACATGTTTGAAGGTATTGGATAGAATTGCGTTCGAAGTAAATTTTTGAAGGAACTTTAAACCATTGCATATTATTTCTACGTTTCCCTACTTTCTTGATGTTTAGAAGGTTGATCGCACTTACGTTATCACCGACTGAGTTGTGTCCATATGAACCACATCCAAGTGTCAATGATGGAATGAAGGCATTGTATACGTCACCGATACCACCGAAAGTAGATGGAGAGTTCCAGATAATACGCATAGCTTTGATTTCTGTACCAAAGCGTTTAGCAAGAGCTTCGTCTTTTGTATGGATGGCTGCTGAGTGACCAAGTCCGTTAAACTCAACCATTTGACGAGCTTTTGTAAGACCGTCTTCTGTATCTTCAGCTTTTAGGACAGCGATAACTGGTGACAATTTTTCACGAGTCAATGGTTCTTTTGGTCCTACTTCTGCACATTCTGCAGCCAAGATGTTTGTTCCTTCTGGAACGCTGAATCCTGCTTGTTCTGCAATCCATGCTGCTGGTTTACCAACGATGTTTGCATTTAGTTTAGCGCCTGCACAGTTCTTGCTGTTGGCTTTCACACCGAAACAGAATTCTTCAAGAAGGGCTTTTTCTTTTTTGTTTACAAAGTAAGTGTGGTATGATTTGAATTCTTCTACAAATTCATCATACACTTCTTTATCAATGATAACCGCTTGCTCCGATGCACAGACCATACCATTATCAAATGATTTAGACATGACGATATCATGAGCAGCTTGGCGGAGGTCAGCAGATTTTTCTACATAAGCAGGAACGTTTCCGGCACCTACCCCAAGAGCTGGTTTCCCACATGAGTAAGCTGCCTTAACCATAGCATTACCACCAGTTGCAAGGATAGTTGCAACACCTTCGTGGTTCATAAGCGCTCCAGTTGCTTCCATAGATGGTTCTGTAATCCATTGAACACAGTTTTCAGGTGCTCCAGCTGCGATAGCTGCATCACGAACGATTTGTGCTGCGTGAGCAGAAGATTCTTGAGCTGATGGGTGGAAAGCAAACACGATTGGATTACGTGTTTTCAAAGCAATGAGTGACTTGAAAATAGCTGTTGATGTTGGGTTCGTTGTTGGAGTGACACCACACACTACACCGACAGGTTCTGCAATTTTAGTCAAGCCTGTAACTGGATCATCTTCGATAACTCCAACAGTTTTAACACCACGCATATTATTCACAACGTGCTCACAGGCAAAAAGGTTTTTTGTAGCCTTGTCTTCAAATACACCACGACCAGTTTCTTCAACTGCATGTTGAGCAAGAATTCCGTGCGCATCAAGAGCTGCAACTGAAGCTTTCGCTACGATGTAGTCAACTTGCTCTTGATTCAACTTGCGCATTTCATCAAGCGCAACCAAGGCTTTTTTCACTAACCCGTCGACATGCTTTTCAGCAGCGAGTTGTTTTTCCTCAGGTGTTAACGTTTTTTTATCAGCCATATTGTCCTCCATAGCCTTCAAGGATTTAATCCTTTGTTAATTTTTTCACAATTTTATTATAACTCTTTTTCAAGACTTTGTAAACCGTTTCATAAGCATTTCACAAAGAAATTTTATGAGATTGTGAACTTTTTCTCAATACACCTGCGTAATAGAGTTTTGTATGGATGATTGTGAAATTATGAAAAATATTTTTTTGTTTCACAAAGTTTTTTCTCGTTGATAATCAGACATTGACTCCACCTCTAGAAAGCGCTTTCTTTTTTGCTTTTGAGAATAGCCCCCTAATCTGGAGACTATTGTTTTTGTTGAAAGACGCCTTGTTTAAAGCTGCCTTCATAGACAACTTCCTGCTCGGTAGTCAACTTCCCTTGACCTTCAGCCTGGCCATTTACAAAATCACCTTCATATTTCCAGCCATCTTTTGATTGGAAAGTCCCTTTTCCATTAAAGGCTCCATTATTGAAATCACCTGTATATTGGTCTCCATTTTCAAAGGTCAGGGTTCCTTGACCATTCATTTTCCCTCGTACCAAGGTACCATCATAAACAAGCGCACCACCATCAAGTGTCAGGACGCCCTTTTTTGGTGTGTTTAGTAGAAAAACCGAGATGGCACAGATAGCGATTAGAAGGACTGTTGCAATCTCTATGCGTGGGCGAGTCAGATAGACACGATACTTTTTGTAAAAATTCTTAAGATTTTCCATCTTCACTCTCATTTTCTAAACGATCTAGCCAGCTTTGGCATCCATTTGTGATACGCGCATAGGTTTCCTCAAAATCTCCTGTATACCAAGGATCTGGAACACTTTCAGATGCAAAAGAGTAGATTTTGTGCTGTAGTTCCTGGGGACACATTTGACGCAGATCTGAAACGTTTGAGGCATCCATACCGATAATGTAATCAAACGACTCAAAGTCTTCTCTGCCAATCTGAAGCGATGTTTTGTCTTTGTCATAAGGAATCTGATACCGCTGGAAAATCCCTTGCGTTCCCTTATGAATCGGATTGCCATGTTCCCATGATGATGTTGCTCGACTCTCAACTTGGTAATCACTCGTCATGGATTTCATCACAAACTCTGCCATGGGGCTGCGGCAAATATTTCCTAGGCAAACAAATACTATTTTTTTCATCCCTTTTCCTCTCATCTCATAGAAAAACGGGAGTGATAGATCCCGTTTTATTCTTCAATTGCTCCGCTTTCGTCGATAACTGCTCCTTCTGGTGTCACAGCCTCTTTGAGTGGCAACACTGTCTTGATTGCAGTCAATTCGAAAGTCAAATAAACGCCATCTACATCCAGTACGATTGTTTTCTTCTCAGTATCTACTTCATCAACTGTTCCGTAAAGTCCGCCGATTGTAATGACTTCATAGCCTTTTTGAAGCTTGTTCAAGCTTTCCATACGCTTTTGTGCTTGTTTCTTTTGAGAACGTTGCATAAAGAACATCAAGGCCATCATCCCTACAAGCATGATTAAGAAAGTAATATTTGGATCCATTGTTTTCTCCTTTGTATTTTACATAGGACTACTATATCAAATTTCAGCTACTTTTACAAGGTTGTGCCTTGTTTTATAGCAATAAAAAAATCAGAGTTTTCACTCTGATTTTTCTGCGATTATTTCAAGTTTTGAACGACTTTTACAAGATTTTCGACAGTAAAGCCATATTCTGCCAATACTTTTGGTGCTGGGGCAGATGCTCCAAAGGTATCAATACCGAGAACTGCACCATCTAAACCGACATATTTGTACCAGTTTTGAGTTGCACCCATTTCGACTGCAACACGACGGCGAACTGCATTTGGAAGGATTTCTTCCTTATAAGCTGCGTCTTGTGCGTCAAAGACATCTGTAGATGGCATGCTGACTACACGGACTTTTGCGCCTTGACTAGCCAATTCTTTGGCAGCTGCGACAGCGAGATTGACCTCTGAACCTGTTGCAATCAAGATGGTGTCAAAGTCAGCTGCATTTTCATAGACAACATAGGCACCTTTTGCAACTTTATCAAAGTCTGTCCCTTCTTCAACAGTCAAGTTTTGACGTGTCAAGACAAGGGCAGTTGGTGTTTTTTCGCTTGTCACGGCAAGGTACCAAGCCGCTTGAGTTTCACGCGCATCTGCTGGGCGGAAAACATTCAGATTTGGCATAGCACGAAGACCGGCTAAGTGTTCAACTGGTTCGTGAGTTGGACCATCTTCACCAACTGCGATCGAATCGTGGGTAAAGACATAAGTCACAGGAAGTCCTTGTAAGGCTGACAAGCGGACAGCCGCCTTCACATAGTCAGAGAAGACGAAGAAAGTACCACCGTATACACGAAGTCCACCGTGAAGGGCCATCCCGTTCAAGATCGTTCCCATTGCAAATTCACGAACACCAAACTGAATGTTGCGGTTCAAGCGATTAGCGTCGTCTTGAAGTCCGTCCGTTTTGATATAAGTCATGTTTGAGTGAGCAAGGTCAGCTGAACCGCCTAGGAAGGTTGGCAACTTAGCAGCTACAACGTTCAAGGCATCTTGACTTGAATTACGAGTTGCTTGAGAGAAGCCATTTTCTAAGGCTGGGAAGTCTGCTGGAGTCACTTCGACTGGATCACGTCCGTCTATGATGGCTTCTACTTCTGCAGCCAATTCTGGATGCGCTTCTTTATAGTCAGCAACTAATTTTGTCCAAGCTTGATAAGCTGATGCGCCACGATCTGCAACATTTTCTTTGAAATCAGCATAAACTTGCTCTGGGATTTCAAATGGTTCATAGTCCCAACCAAGAGCTTGGCGAGTAGCCGCAGTTTCATCTGCTCCAAGAGGAGCACCGTGCACCGCATTAGTTCCTTGTTTGTTTGGAGAACCGTATCCAATAACAGTCTTCACTTCAATCAAAGATGGTTTTCCTGAAGCTTTGGCTGCTTCGATAGCAGCATGGATTGCTTCCAAGTCTGTTCCATCTTCAACCAAGGCTGTATGCCAACCGTAGGCGTTGTAACGGTCACGAACACTTTCTGTAAAGGAATCCTTTGTCTCACCATCCAAGTTGATGTCATTTGAATCATAAAGAACCACCAACTTGTCAAGTTTTTGCAAACCTGCGTATGAAGCCGCCTCACTTGAAACACCTTCCATCAAGTCTCCGTCTCCACAGATCACATAAGTATAGTGGTCAAAGATATTGAAGCCTTCTCGGTTATACTTCGCCGCAAGGAAACGTTCTGCTTGGGCAAAACCAGTAGCAGTAGAAATCCCTTGTCCTAGAGGACCAGTTGTAGCGTCAACCCCTGCTGTATGCCCAAATTCTGGGTGACCTGGTGTTTTTGAACCCCATTGGCGGAAGTTCTTGACTTCATCCATACTGACATCTTCAAAACCAGAAAGGTGAAGAAGAGCATAAAGAAGCATTGAACCATGTCCTGCTGAAAGAATAAAGCGATCACGGTTGATCCAGTTTGGTTGAGCTGGATTGATACGAAGTTGTTTTGTAAAGAGGCTATAGGCCATTGGAGCAGCCCCCATAACCACCCCTGGGTGACCTGAGTTTGCTTTGTTGATGGCGTCAATACCTAGAAAACGAATTGCATTAACAGATAGATTTGACATAGAATTTCCTTTCTCTTTGAGGTGATTAATGAATCACACATCCTATTTTTCTATTATATGAAAAAATGCATAGAATAGCAATAAAACAACTTGAGCTCCTCTAGTACATTTGATTTGTCTATCCTCTCGTCACCTCATAGTAAGGAAGTAGGAGAGTATAAGCGTCTTCTAGCTTCTCCAATATTGCTTCTACTGACTGATTTTCAATGAAGGAGACATCTGCCTTGACCAAAACTTTACGAATTTCCTGATTTTGCACTTTCTCTCGTAAGGTACGACGATTTTTTTCTGTGCCCTCTATTCTATAACTTTGACCATCGGTGTAAGCTAAATAATACATTCCTTCAACTACTGGAATCTCTAAAATTTTGGATTGCTTGTCTAAAGTCTGTTCGTCTTTCTTACGTTCGATGAAACTGACTTCCAAAGAAATCCCATAATTAGCAGGTGTTCCATACAAACGAAGAGCCATCATAGGTTCTGTCACTTGTCCGTCTCTCTGTAGATAGGCCCAGAAATGCGGTCGCAAGCGTTGCGCTTGGTTCATCCACTGACTAGTCTGTTGCAGTTGCCATTCTGGATGACTAGCTTGAAAGGTTTTGGCCAATTCTGTAAAAGACTTTCGAGCCTCTTGACCTTTTTGCCGCAAGGTCAACATCTTTTCTCTTTCATCGCCAGCTTTATCTGGATGACGATATTGGATACCTGCATAAGATAGATAGTTCTTGATTGCTTCCATCATCTGTTTCTTCTCCCTTTTCTAACAAAAAATCAGGACAAGCCTGATTTTGTTTATTCCGTATCTACGACAACATAGCGATTTGGCTCGTCACCTTCAGAATAACTCGTCACGCCATCCATGCGTGAAATAATGCGATGGATAATCTTGCGTTCGCTATTTGACATTGGATCAGTTTGTTGGCTACGTCCTTCTTCTAAAACGCGAGTCGCCAATTTTTGTGCATAGGTTTGCAACACTTCTGCACGGTGTTCAACGTAATCATTGACATTGATTGTGATATAAAAAGTTCTTGAATAACGATTGTAGAGGTAGTTTTGCGCCAAAAGCTGAAGTGCTTTCAATACTTTCCCGTGATAGCCGATAATACGACCAGGTTCATTGGTATCAATTTGAAGATTGATAGTGCGACGATTGTAGTCGCTTGAAATCGTCCCTTCAACATCCATATCGTCCACAATGGTTTGAACATAGTTAGCCACTTGAGTTGCTACTTGTTCGATGTCATAACTCGGCTCCACTTTCAAACCTAGATCTTCCAAAGACTGGCTTTCTACCGATTCTGACATAGATACAAATTCTTCACACTTTGCTGGGTCTTCCACTCCAGTATCTCCGGTCTGCAATTCATTTAAAATCGCGATGTGACCTGTTTCTTCTAAGATCGTGCTAGCATGTTTCTCATTTTTCAAGATTTCAGCCTTGATTTCATCAGAAACACCCTGACCTTCCTCTTCTATTTTTTTAATCGCCTCAACAACATGACCAAGATCAACTGTAGCCTCTGTTACTGTCTTAACAGGTTCATTTTGTTCATTGATTTCTTTCGGAACACCTTTTACAGCTTGTTGATTGGCCTTAATCACAGTCGTCTCACTAATCGCCTCAATATCAACTTGAGCTGGTTTTTTCCCAAATAAGCCTAAAAAACCTTTCTTCTCTTTGGACACGACCTTGATGTGAGTCTTCATTCTCGGAATACCTAACTCTTTCAATCCTTTCTGGATTGCTTCTTCAACAGTTGAACCTGTAAATAATACCATTATCAGATTCCTCCTTATTATTTCGTTTTCTGAGCCTTTTTCTTGGCTTTTCTTTTTCTATTTTCCAAATCTTTTTTAGCTTGTACTTCCGCCTCACGCGCTGCAATAATCTTAAAAGGATTATTTAAGAAGTAGGTTTGCAAAACTTGATAAGCATTGGATACTGCCCAGTACAAGGCTACACCACTAGGTGAAGAGATGGCAAAGATAAAGATCAGTACAGGCATCCCGTACATCATCCCTGTCATAGCTCCACTTCTTTCAGGTAAAGCCTTATTCGATAACCAACTACTTAAGAAGGTAAAGACTGCCGCTAAAATCGGAAGGATAAAGCTTGTGTCTACTCCCCCAAGGTTCACCCACAAAAAATGCCCTGTTTTCAAAAAGTCTACTCGAGTCAAGGCTTGGAAGAGAGCCAAGAGAACCGGCATTTGAATCAAAATCGGCCAGAGAGAAGAGGAGTGTTTGACCCCTAATTCTTTATAGACCTTCCGCATCTCCTGATCCAGCTTGGTTCTACTTTCCATATCACGACCTGGATATTGTTCTTGCAGAGCCTTGATCCGTGGTTGAGCCTCTTGCATTTTTCTAGAGGCCACCATCTGAGTCTGAAAGACTGGTAATAGAATCGTACGAATCAGGATCGTAAAGAGGATAATCCCCACTCCGATACTAATGTCAAAGGACAAGAAGCGGATGATTTCAGCAAAAAAATAGACAAATTTACTCCATATATCTGTAGAATCTGCTGCAACATCGCTCGTCCCACAGGCTGTCATGATAAATAAGGACAAGCCCAGCAAACTAATCAACTGTAGTTTCTTTTTCACTCCTAATTCCTTCCCGGTAAATCTTTGATAACTTTAATACGTGGAGTAGATTTTTCTCCATTTCTGCATAATCCAAGCCTTCAACCCCTTTTCGAGCAATTACGACAAAATCAACGTTATCAGCTAACTGCTCCCTTACACTTAGCAAAATGTGTCGAATCCGTCTTTTAATTTGATTTCTAGTGACTGCATTCCCTAATTTCTTACTGACGGACAGCCCTACTCGAAAATGACTTTTCTGATTCTCCAATTGGTAGACAACAAATTTTCGATTGGCAAAACTTGTTCCATCCGTGAAAATAGCCTTAAAATCTTTCTCTTTTTTTACACGAAAGCTTTTCTTCAAAACTCAACTCCATCTATTAAATTACTACTATTATACCATAAATTTCAAAAAAGCCAATAATGACAAGGTTTTAGACTGTTTTAACAACAAAAAGTTGGGAAAATTTATCTCCCAACTCCTTTTTATTGTATCTTACCTTGTAATTTTATTCAGTTCATCTTACTTTTTCAAGCGTTCAACGTCACGAGCGATGACCAATTCTTCATCAGTTGGGATAACCAAGACACGAACTTTAGCCGCATCAGTTGAAATATCTCCTGTAGCGCCAAAGACATTCTTTTCAGGATCCACATCACAGCCAAACCAAGAAATGCCTTCAATAACCATCTGACGAATCGTTACAGAATTTTCTCCAATTCCAGCTGTAAAGATAATGGCATCTGCACCGTTCAAAACTGCCAAATACTGACCAATGTATTTTTGGATACGATCCACAAAAATCTCATTTGCCAGCTGCGCTTTCTCGTCACCTGTACGCATAGCTTCGTGAATATCACGCATATCGCTTGATCTCTCAGAAACACCCAAAAGTCCTGACTCACGATTGAGAATTCGACTGATATCCTCTGGTGTATTAAAGTCATCTGTATGTTGCATTAAATAGGGGATGATAGCTGGATCAATATCACCTGTACGAGTCCCCATCATGATACCACCAAGTGGAGTGAAGCCCATAGATGTATCAACAGACTGACCGCCTTTGACAGCTGTAATAGAACCACCATTTCCAATATGACAAGTAATCAATTTCAACTCTTCTAGTGG
This sequence comes from Streptococcus oralis, assembly GCF_003943385.1. GTDB lineage: Bacteria > Bacillota > Bacilli > Lactobacillales > Streptococcaceae > Streptococcus > Streptococcus oralis_CA. Next base: position 20,503 of record NZ_RJPI01000013.1, on the reverse strand, counting down.
TCGACCTAAAATTTTAGCTGCTTCTCCCGCCACAAACTGATGACTTGTCCCATGGGCACCATACTTACGAACTTTATTTTCAGTATAGTATTTGTTTGGAAGAGGGTAGCGATATGCTTTCTCTGGCATGGTTGTATGGAATGATGTATCAAAAACAACAACGCTGGTAATATCTGGAAGCAATTCCTTGAAGGCACGAATTCCTGCCGCGTTGGCTGGATTGTGAAGAGGAGCCAAAAGTCCCAACTCTTCAACCTTTTCCAAAACATCTCCCTCTACCAAGGTTGACTCTTTGAAATATTCACCACCAGCAACGACGCGGTGTCCGACACCAGTAATTTCATCATAACCTTTGATAATGTCAAAACGAATCAAATCATCCAACAAGATTTTAACTGCTTGTGTGTGGTCGTCAATATCAAGAATTTGTTGTTCAGAACGTCCGTCAAATTTTACAGTTGAAATAGAGTCCTTCAAACCGATGCGTTCAATCAAGCCTTTCGCCAATACTACTTCTTCTGGCATTTGATAGAGTTGCCATTTCAAACTTGAGCTTCCTGCATTGATTGCAATTGTTTTAGTCATAACATGATACCTCTTTTAAGCGTTTTCATCCATTATAACAAATTCTTGCTTAATTTTCAGTACCTTTGCTCCATTTTTGAAAATTTTCTTTGAATTTCATTAATGCAGCTGGATCTTGCAGACTGGTCAAAGGATAGACAAATGGTTCTATTTCCTTGTCTCTTTTCTTCTGTAAGACAAAAATACTTTTAGCTTGGCTTGCAGTTGAGAAAATATCCTCTGGTAAGGCGATGATAGCCGTCAGACCGACTTCGTCTTTGATCCAACCTTTTAACAAATCACTTTGAGGACTGGTCAACAAGTCGCTCGGAGCTAGAAAAATAGCATATCCATCTGACTTGAGGTACTTGAGACCTTGCTCCATCAGCAAATGATGGGCATAGGTATGTTCTTGACTAGAAGCCACTTGATAGCGTGACGCAATAGCATCATCTGGGTAATAACCAACAGGCAAGTCGCTGATGACCACGTCGCTTTCTTTAAGCATTTGCGGACGAACGGCGTCTCCTTGGACAAAACCAGCCTGCAAACCAATCACATCTGCCATACTAGCCGCCAAATCAATCAGCAAGTCATCCACTTCAATTCCCAAATAATCCACTTTTTTAGCAAGAGAAGTCAAGAAGGTAGCGCCCAGAATCCCCATGCCAGAACCTATTTCGAGGATGCTAATTTCCTCTTTATGAAGCAACTCTTCCACAATAAGTACCAAGAGGAGGGCAATGGCATCCGGCGTAAACTGGTGATTGGCCTGCAAAGGCTCAGTTTGGCCTGCCTTCATCAAGAGAAACTGGTAGGTCTTGAGCCACTCTTCCTTGCGAAGCGCTAAGCGTTTAAGGGCTTGATTGTTCTCTTTGACCTGTTCTAGCTCAGTCTCGCCATCCAGGTAGATGCTGTTTTGCTCTACCAAGGCATCATAAAAGTTGGTCACCAAATCACTTTGGATGACTTGGACATTCTCTAATAAATACGTATAAGCTTGTTCAATTTTTTCAAAATCCATGTTCCTATTTTATCAAATTTCCCCTATTTTTTCCATCTGAAGAAAAAAATCACTGCTTTAGTCAGCGAGTGATTTTTGGGCTACAGTTAAAAAGAGCTCTGCGTAGTTTCCTAGGAAAAGACCTTCAGCACTATAAAGAATCTGACTGCCAATGCTCGAAAAACCAAACTGGGCGAGCTTGTTTTCCAGTTCAGTCAGCTCAAAGCCGTGGTGGTTGGTATCTGTCTTGACAAAATCAGCAATGAGGACCTGTCCATTCTCCCTAAGGTGATGGTAGAACATGGCAAGAGTCGCATCTAGATCAGGCATATGATGAAGAACTCGACTGACTACAATCAGGTCAAATTGTTGCTCCAAGGGATTTGCCAGTAAATCTTGCTCCAAAAACTGGATATTCTTGATGTCTTGCTGATTTGCTTTCAAACGGGCTTGCTCCAGCATTTTCTCCGAAATGCCTACAAGGGTAACCGACCTGGCCTGCTTGGCTAGAGGCAAGGCTAATAGGCCTGTCCCACCACCGAAATCCAGTATTTCCTTGTCTGATAGAAGAGCAATCTGTTTTTCAACTGCTTGACAAACCAAGTTTGCAAGAAAGATGTTTTTGGGCGAATCAAAGGTTTCTGCTTTGTGATTAAAATCATGTTTCATGCTTTTAGTTTAACACAAAGTAGTTGAATTGACTAGGAATTATCTTTCTTTTCAGGCTTCTCTTCTGATTTTTTCTTCTCTGCTTGATTGCTTGAATCAGTCGCTACCTCTTCCTTTTTAGCTGTTTTCTTTTCTTGGGTTTTCATCGGAGGAAAGAGAAATTCATAGTCTCCCTTATTCATACGAACACTTGTTTCAAAACCTGTTTTCGTATTTTGATACCTGACTTTTCCTAAGTTGAAGGCTCGTTCTCCACTTTCTTGCTCAGCCTTATCCTTACTTCGCTTGGCCATGGCAAAAGCTACCAACTTTTCTTTGTTTAGGGCAAAGTCTTTGTGATGGGCGACTTGCCGATTCAAATAAAACTGCAACAAAAGACTAAAGATAGCTGCCATGGTGACTGCATATAGGAGAACACCTGCCTTAACTTTTTGATTTTTCAACACGATAGATAAACTCTCTTTCTAAGCCTTTTTGAAACTGGAAATGAAAGCTAACCAAGTGATTTGCCTCTGTAATCTGAGCGGATTTAAGTCCATAAACCATAGGCTGATAGCCCCGGCCGCTGCTATCGGTCTTCCGAAAATCATCTAATTTAGACTTGCCTATCGAGATATCCTTACCATCCTGTTTCATGTAGATGCGATTGCCTTCCACCTTTTCAAACTGCGAACGCTCTAACTCCGCCTCCAGTTGATCCACAAACAAGAGCCACTCCTTTTGCTCGCTTTGCTGCTGGTAACGAACTTCTGAAATGAGGAGCTGACTCATAGCTTGAAAGAGGAGCAAGCCTCCGCTAATGACGATAAGGGCAATCAGAGATTCTAAAAGAGTGAACGCTCTTACCTTACTGCTCTTTAAGGTCGAGCAACTTCTCTGAACCATGGTAGACCTCCAATCCTTTTTCATTAAAATACACCTGGATCTCCACTCCATTTACCTTTACCTGATTTTGACCTGTTTGCAGAGCCATCTTAGCCACACGTAAGACTTCCTCTTTTTGTAAGACTTCTGCCTCTTCTTGTCTATTTTTCTGAATTTGTCCCAAGAGGAGGGTCGCAATGCTGGCAAAAACGGCTAGAGCAACTACCGCTTCCAGTAAAATCACTGCCCTAATTTTTTGTTTCCTTAATGCGTTTAATTTTTCCATTTCCTAGATATAATTGATAGCGAATCGCTCCTTTGCTAGTCTGAAATTCAACCTTAGCTAGAGAGGAATTGCCCCCAGCTCGGTCAAAATGAATCGTTTGCCCTGATGGTCCCTGAATTCCTTTAGGAACGGTTAATTTTTGACTGTCATTGCTGATCGTCTGTTCATCTAAATTCAAGCTGGTCTTTTGCTGACTAGCAACACTGCGTTTTTGCGTTTCCCGATAGAGTTCTTCAAACTCCATAAAGAAAATCTGCTCCTCCACCGCTGCAAAACTGGACTGAACTGAGCTGGACAAGCCCAAGGCAAGGATACTCACAAGTCCCAAAACCAAGAGACTTTCAAACATAGTAAAGGCCTTAATCTGCAACCGTTTGACTTGTTTTTTGTTTTGCATGGTAGTCTTTATAAGCTTTGGCTTGCTCAGCTGTGATACGACCGTCCGCTTGTAGTTTTCTAAGACTAGCATCTTCATTCTTGTCCAGACTATAAAGTTCTGCCTGACTTTCCACCACCTTGACAACAGCAGCTTTTCCTTTGTCATCAACGGCATCCTTTTGCTTGGTCAAGTTGGGCACAAAGAGCAAGAGAAGAACACTGATGATGAGCAAGACCACTAACATTTCTACCAAAGTGAAAGCTTGCGCCTTGGCTTTTTTTAAATTTGTCATGATTTTTTTCATTTTAAAAATTTACCTCCATATTTTGATACATGGGCATAAGCATTGCCGCATAAAGTAAAACGATAATCAGGGCCACAAAGATAAAGACCAGTGGCTGCACCAAATTCATGGTGCGGTTGACTCGGGTAAAAAAGGCTTCCCAAGTCTTTTCTGCATAGATTTCCAACTCACTCCCCAGCTTGGACTTGACTTCCCCGTACTCGATGATCAGACTCAACTCCTTCTTAAAGAATGGATAAGTCGCTATAGTCTGAGAAAATTCTTGACCATTTTGCAGGGCGTGAGCCAAATCTTGACCGATTTCTTTAAAGAGCTGGGAACCTTGTTCCCGCATGATCTGAAAAATCTGCGTCAGCTCCATCCCCTGTGAAATCATATTGCCCCATTCACGCGCGTAATAGGCCGTCAGATAGGTCTGGACAAAGATTCCAAGAAAGGGAATCCGTGCTAACATCGAGAATACCCGCATCTTGGAACTTCTTTTGTAAAAAGTGAGGGCTAAAAGTAAAGATAGAGAGCAAACCAACACTAGTCCCAGAAATATTTGTGGCAGATTGCCGATGATTTTGGTGGCGATATTGCTACTGTCCAGTTGGGGGAGCAAATAGTTTCTCAACCCCATCATGATTAGCAGGAGAAATCCCAGCAAAATCAAAGGATAGGTCGCCACTTCGATTAACTTTTTCTTGACCTTGGCCAGATTGTCTAGATACTCTTCTATCTTTCCCAAACTCAGGTGAAGATTCCCGTGAACTTCAGCTAGGGATAATTGGGTCACAATAGCACTTGAAAAACCCAAGCTGTCCATCATCTCTGAAAAGGATTTCCCCTGGGACAAGCCTTGGTGCATCTGGGCCACATAGTCCTTTTCCAGCAAGGCACTTCTCCCCAAGAAAGAAATAATTTCCACCAAATGAAAGCCACTGGAAAAAAGGTTGTTAAACAGGGTGATGATTTTCTTCTGCTTGGCTGTAGCTAATTTTTTCCGTTTCAGCCTGAAGACTTGTGATATGTCCATCTTTAAGAAGCTGATCAATCTGCTCATTCCACCTAGTTGGCTGGTGTTCTTGATAGTCTTTGTTTGCAAAGTCAACGATCCCTCCTCCCCCGATTAATCTTTGGTAACAGACGCCTTGCAAAACGACCGCTAATTCCTCCTCAGTCACACCCAACTCCAGCAGGCGTTCATAAACACCTCGGATACTCTTGGCATGAATGGTTGAAAAGACTGTCGCCCCTGTCAAACTGGCTCTGACCACTGCACGCGCCGTTTCGCTATCCCGAATTTCTCCGATAATCAAGAGATCTGGTCGATGACGCAAGGAAAGTTTGATTAGATTTTCATAGGTCAGTCCGATCGCCTCATTCAACTGCAATTGGAGCATGTCTTCCTGCTTGATCTCGACAGGATCTTCGATGGACATGACTTGCTGCCCCTTAAACAGAGACTTGGCTAATTCGTGCATCAGCGTCGTCTTGCCACTTCCGACTGGGCCTGCAAAAAGGTAGAGGCCCCGTTGCCTGTACTGCTTGCCCAGTTCTCCAATATCCTGAAACCAGAAATGCAGATCCTGCTCCTCATCGTGTAACAAACGAATGACCAAACTCTCATGCCCCCGATAATCTCCCACGGTGGACAAACGCAGAGAAGAAACCTTCTCGTCATACTGATAATCACAAGAACCCAGCTGACTGCGACGCTTTTCTCCTACATTCATCCCAGCCACAAACTTGAAATGACTAATCACAGCAGCAAATTTTTCAAAATCATAACAACCAATTTTACATCTTTCGTCTCCCACTCTCATATGGAGTTCATACGCATCTAATTTAGGAACAAAATAGATGTCTTGTGCACCTTTTCTCCTAGCCGAACGAATGATCTCTTGTGCGATTTCTTGAACCATACTTACCTCCTCACCTATACTATTCGAAAAAATTGAAAAAAATAAAAAGCAACTTAAAAAGTTACTTTTTTATCTCCATTTCATACGGCAAGAACGGTGTTTTTCTTGACCTGTTTGTTTTTCGTAGCCTGGACGTAGCTTTTCATCGGGGATGACTTGCTCATCCTGTAAAAGTGCCAAAGAATGATACTGCTGCAAGTACTCATCACACTCATCACACCAGCGTTTATCAGCAGGATCCCAAAAAATAGTCATCAAATCACTCCGACTCTTATAAAGAGGATTCTTCTTTTCCAACTCAAACCAGCATAACTTATAATATTTTAGAGCATCATAATACTTGTCAAAAGATTGACTCATAATGACATCTTTTTCCCAACCTTCTATGAACCACCACGGTTCAAAGTCCCCATACATTTCTATAACACGATACATTTTCACTACTTCCTTTGTACCGTATATTATAACGAATTTTCTAGAACAATGAAAGGATTTTGCTTCACTATAGAACAATCCTCTAACTTTCTGAAGATACCTCTGAATAGAAAAGCAAAGGCTGAGTCATCACAGCCTCTGCTTTTTATTATGCTTGATAACGTTTCACACCATCTAGGTAGGTTGCTACCAATTCCAAATCTTTATCTAGTACGATAAAGTCAGCGTCATAACCCTCGCGGATTTGACCACAGACATCGTCAATGTGAACAGATTTTGCTGGGTTGAGGCTGGCCATCATGACTGCTTCATGCGGATTCGCAATTCCCCATTCGACCACATTCTTCAAACCATCTTTGAGTTTGAGGATAGAACCTGCCAAATTGCCTGTAGATTTGAGGCGAGCCGTTCCATTGGCAACCACTACCGGGAATTCTCCCAACATGTAATCACCGTCTTCCAAGCCACCCGCTGTCATACAGTCTGTGATAAGGGCAATATTTTCAGTTCCCTTCTGCTTGAGCAAAATATCACAGGCCTTTGGATCTACGTGGTGACCGTCACAAATCAATTCAGCGTAAGTATGGGGCAACTCATACATGGCACCAACCATACCGAGCTCACGGTGAGTCAACCCACGCATTCCATTGTAGGCATGTACCCAAACACTTGCTCCAGCATCGACTGCTTTTTTAGCTTCATCAAATGTCGCATTTGAGTGCCCAAGAGCAACGGTCACACCTTCGCCCGTAATCGTACGAACAAAGTCTTCTACACCTTCACGTTCTGGTGCAAGGGCAATTTTATTGAGCAAACCATTGGCTGCTTTTTGCCAAGCACGAAACTCATCCATACGAGGGTCCTTCATATAGGCAGGATTTTGAGCTCCTTTGTATTTCTCTGTGAAATAAGGCCCTTCAAAATAGATCCCACGAATCTTGGCTCCACTTGCTTCCTGATAACGAGCACCGATATTTTCAGTTACCGCAAGCAACTGCTCGTAAGAGGAAGTCAACGTCGTTGGCAAGAAGCTAGTAACACCCGTGCTAAGCAATCCTTCACTCATAGTATGAAGGGTTCCTTCGATGTTATTATCCATGACATCGACACCACCAAATCCATGAATATGGGTATCCACAAGTCCTGGGGCAATGCTATAACCGGTATAGTCAATCACCTCAGCTCCTTCAGGAATCTGTTCTACATGTTTGCCAAACTTGCCATCCACAAGTTCCAAGTAACCGCCACGACGAACTTCGTGTGGGTAGAAAAACTGATCCGCTTTAATATAATTAGGCATAATGATAACCTCCTTGATAGATTGTTTCTAGAATTTATTATGTCAATTACATTATAAACCTTTCTTTTTCATTTGTAAATGGTATAGACCTCTTTTCTGGAGATATTTTAAAAGAGCTGGATTTCTCCAACTCTTTAATTTTATTTTGATTTTACAGGCAGTTCTTGAGCATCCTTAACAGCAGCTGCAATCGTCTCTGCGTAAAGTTTAGCACCTTCTTCAATCATGTTGCTATCATTTCCAAAGTGAACTTGGTCAGTTCCAGCCCAGATTTCAGGGTGCTCCTTAGCGACCTTATTCCAGTCAGCGATGCTCACATAAGGATTCTTTTCAGCTAATTCCCGCGCATAAGCCGCATACTGCTCCACTGATTTGTAAGTTTCCTTGCTCTTGTCACCTTCATAAGGTGTTACAAGAATCAGATGGTGACCTTTGGGAAGATTTTTAACGATCGTATCTAAGTCATCTTTATAATTCTCTGGTCCGTTTACACCCGTTGCAATGACAACTGTTTTTAGAAGTACCTTGTTCTGGCTGTTATTGAGCATGATGTCATTGGCTTGCTTGGTCGTCCGACTAACCTGAGCATTGATATTTGCTTCAGGAAGGGTCTCTTGTAAGGCTGTATTAGCACGCAAGGCTACCGAATCTCCAATCAGACTCGTTCCCTCCGAAATTCCAAGTCGGCTAGCCTCTGCTTGCTCGGCCAATTTCTTCATCTGATCCAGGTTGGTTTGGGCTTGTTTAAAACCATTCACCATCAAGTCTGTTTCAAAAGCTCCAACTTGGGGAGCCACAGTTATGATAATCAAGGTAATCAAGGTAAGAATGCCAGCACCAGCAGCACTAATTGGTTTAATATGAGGTAATCGACTAATCTTCCGTATTAAAGGATTGGTCTTACCAGCAATCAATGGCTCAATAATATAGAAGGATAGGATAGCAAAGAAATAAGAAAAGATGATTGTCAGAATAACAGCAGGCAAATTACTCATCAACTGAGAAAAGATAATATAAAAAGGCCAGTGGAAGAGATAAACCGCGTAGCTAGTATCCGCTAAAAATGTAATTATCCGAGGTTCTTGTATCTCAGGCGTTTTCTCATGCAAGACACGCGCAGCAAAAATCATGATCACGGCCGCTAAACTTGCCAGTACGAAACCAAATAAATAAGCGAATAAGTAGGTGAACTTGACAAAGAAAGTCAAGAGCAATAACACCAAAAGCCCCGCAGCAAATACCAGGAGATTTTGACGAAGATCCCACATCCGATCAAACTGCTTGACTAAATCGCTCGTCTGACGAACCCCCACAACCGTCGCCAAAATGCTTCCTAAAAAGAAGGGATAGACATGGGTTAAACTTGAAAAGTAGACAGATGAATAGGAACTAGCCATTAGACTACCAATAAACATGGAGAAAAAGCTAATGATAAAAGCTCCCGCAGAAAGGAGAAAGACCATCCCTCTCAATTGACTACTAGATTTTGAGTGTTTGGATAAGAACCAAACCGCTAAGCCCCAAAGGATATAGTAGTGAACCTCAACAGCTAGACTCCAGTTGTGGACAAAGAGATGCGGAATGAACTGAGATTCATAACTTCCCCCTGTTAACATCTCATAGAAGTTGGTCATAAAACCAAGAACTCCAGCTATCTGGCCACCAATGCCAGCAACATAGTCTTGACGAACCAAGAAAGTAAAAGGCATTGTCACCAAAACCATCAGCACCACAGGTGGCACGATGCGGTAAAACCGTCTCTTAAAAAAGCCCAGCAAATCAATCTGGCTTTTCTTTCCAAACTCTTCTAAAAGGAGGGAGGTAATCAAGAATCCCGAAAATGTGAAAAAGACATCTACCCCGAAAAATCCTCCAGGAAAGATGGTCTGAAAGAAGTGGTACAGAAGCACCAGAAGTAAACCTGTAATCCTAATCAAGGAAAACCATTTAATACGCATACGAGTCTATTCTCCCTTTCGTTATACACTTTATTCTATCAAAAAAAGAAGAAAAATCCTACGAGAAAACGTAGGATTTCAGCATTCTATTTTTACACTTTAGAAATTGCGTCCTGACTTGTTGTAGCCATATTTTTCCACAAAATACTCACGAAATTCCAAAAGATTGTCATCCATGATAGCTTGGCGGACCTGCTTCATCAGGTTAAGCAAGAAGTAAAGATTGTGATAGCTAGTCAAGCGGATGCCAAAGGTTTCATCGGCCTTGAGCAGGTGACGAAGGTAGGCGCGTGTGTAATTCTTACATGTGTAGCAATCGCACTCAGGATCCAGCGGCGTAAAGTCCTCAGCAAACTGAGCATTCTTGACAACCAAACGACCTTGACTGGTCATACAAGTTCCGTTACGAGCAATACGAGTCGGTAAGACACAGTCAAACATATCCACACCACGAATAACTCCATCAATCAAGCTATCTGGCGCTCCCACACCCATCAGGTAGCGAGGTTTGTTTTCAGGTAGCAGTTGAGTTGTGAAATCCAAGACTGCATTCATCTCTTCGTGCGTTTCTCCTACTGCCAAACCACCTATAGAGTAGCCTGGAAAGTCCATGCTGACAAGGTCATGAGCTGACTGACGACGAAGGTCTTCAAAGCCTGCCCCCTGTACAATTCCAAACAAACCTTGGTCCTGTGGACGACGGTGAGCCTTCAAACCACGCTCAGCCCAACGGCTAGTACGCTCGATGGATTTCTTAACGTAGTCGTAAGGTTGGTAAAACTGAGGACATTCATCAAAGGACATCATGATGTCTGAACCTAGATTATTCTGAATAGAAATGGCTTTTTCTGGCGATAGGAACATCTTAGAACCATTGAGATGGTTTTTAAAGGTTACGCCTTCTTCTGTGATATTTCGGCTATCTGCCAGGGAATAAACCTGGAAACCACCACTATCCGTCAAGATTGACTGATCCCAATTCATGAACTTGTGGAGACCGCCTGCGCGTGCAATGAGTTCGTCTCCAGGGCGAAGCCACAGATGATAAGTATTAGACAGGATAATCCCTGATCCCATCTCCTTCAACTCCTCTGGTGACTGGGTTTTTACAGTAGCTTGGGTCCCAACTGGCATAAACATAGGCGTTGGGAAGGTGCCGTGGGGAGTGATGATTTCTCCCAGACGAGCTCCTGTGTGTTTTTCTTTCTTAATCAAACGGTATTTGATTGGTGAATCTGACATTTTCTACCTCCGAAGCTGGGAAAAACAGTCCCAGTTCATACTTTGTGCCCAAAGGCATACTGTATGATTTTATCAAAAAAACTAGGAACTGTCACGAACTATGGTATAATGAAAGAATGAAATACCAAAAAATTGATTTAAAANCCATTCGTCTGCAGACTAGGCAGTTTCAGGCTGAAAACCCCCGCCTCTTTCTCGTCTATCTCTTACCTAGCATACTGGTCATCTTATCAGGCTTTCTCAACCCCTTGGCTCGTCTCCAAGAAAGTGTTTTAGAGCAATCCTTTTTCAGCATGCTGGCGCAAGTGCTCCAAGCCTATCTCTTCCCACTAGTGGTTTCTTTTATGAGCACGATTTTTCTAGTAGGTGCTGCCTTTGCGACACTCCGACTCCTCAAGGATCCTGATACGGAACTCTCAGTAAAATCAAGCCTGACCCTCTTTGCTGAAGAGCGCTTCTCGCAAACCTTCCTGACCCTGCTCCTCAAACGTTTCTACCTCTTTTTATGGAGCATTCCAAACTTAGTAGGCGTTTATTTTCTCTTTTATAGCAATCTCTTGGCTCGGAGATTTGTCGCCCTACATCCTGAATTTCCAAAACTAGACCTCTCATCCGTTGAAACCGAGCAATTCCTTATGGCCTTTGGCCTCTACTTTTTCGCGAGCCTCATCTTGATGATTGTGGGAAACATCCTCTACGTTCCTCAACATTATGCCTACTCGCAGGTAGAATTCCTCCTCTGCGACACTCTGGATTTAGGACAGGCTAAACCCCGTCAAATCCTGAAAACCAGCCGTTTCTTGATGAAGGGTTACAAATTTCAACGCTTTGTCCTCGACTTACAACTACTCCCTTGGTACTTCCTCAACTGGATTACTTTTGGGATTGCTAGTTTTTCAATCCTTCCCTATATCCAAAACAATCACATCTTCTTTTACAGAGCCCTACTAGCCCGTAAGCGCCGAAATGGATAAGAGCATACAAAAACCAGCGTCTTTCAGGACGCTGGTTTTCTTATTTCAAAAGTAACATACTCAGCAGAGTCAAAATAGCGGGTCCACCTTGCTTCAGAATAATCTTCTTGTCTGCTGTCAGAGAACCGTAGGTCGCTGCACCAAGCACAAATAAAACAAAGATAGTCACAATTTCCAAACTTTGTGAGAAATAAATCCCGTACAAGAGAAACACACCCAGCAAAGCATTATAAATCCCTTGATTTTTAAACAGTGAACTCACCGAAAGACGAGCCAGTTCTTCCTTATCCACATTAAAGACGCGACTAGTAGTGTCTGATTGCGTAGCCACACTTTCCAAATAAAAAATGTAAAAATGCTCCAAGGCAACGATAGTTGCTAAAATAATTGTAAAAATAGACATATTCTTCTCCTTAAATTTCTATCTCTTCTAAGCCAGATATCAACTTTTCTAACAAGCGACTGAACTCTTCTCGCTCTCCTTTTGTAAGTACACTCTCCATCTGACTCTTTACGTTTATATGGTGTTGGGGAGAGTTGGTTATTAGTTGTTCTCTCGCAAAGTCTGTCACTTCCACCAAAACCTCCCTCTGGTTTTCAGGATTCCGACGTCGATTAACCAAACCTTCCTTTTCCAGAATTTTAAAGTGCCGTGTCAAGGCAGCCTGATCAATCTTCAATCTCTCCTGAACCGAAATTTGATTACATGGTGACTGATCAATTAAGAAACATAAGATTTGATAACGAGTGAGACTAATCCCCAATTGGCGTTCGAATAATTGTGTCATAGACTGATCTACTAATCGTAACTGATACAGTAAATCATGGATTGCTACCATAAACCGTTCTCCTTTAACATTGATTTATCAATAATTGACTTATTAAGTATAATGCAATCCAAAAAATAAATCAAGTAATATGCTTATATTCTCTTGAAATATTACTCACTTCCTCATATTTATCCCTTTTACCCTGAAGGAATGACACACAAAAAAGAAGCGGGAACTCAATCAGTTCCCAACTTCCATTTTAATGATTAGTTCATTGATACGTGAACGTGGTCATAGTGGTTTTCGGTTACGCTACCACGGTCTGGCATTGGATTCCATGTGTAAGCTGGTCCATATTTACTATCATATGGAGCGTAGAAACGTTGTTTCCAGATGATGTAGTTGATACCGCGGCTAGCCATATTTTGGACTGCATATTCCGCGATTTGATCTCCGAGTGCTGAACTCACTGGAACCATAAAGTCGATGGCCAAACCTTTACCATGGTCCCCACTGTCACCAGGACGGTAGCCACTAAAAGATGTGATGCCAAACAAATTGGCGATTTCTTCTTTAAAGGCTGCCGTCTGTGGTTGTAGACCAGCGTTCTCAGACTTGGCTACAGCAAGGCCTGCATAGTCAGGAGCCGCTGGAGCTGAATAAGTTCTTGAAGGAGTTTGGCTTTGCTCTGCTTGATAAGTCGAAGTTGCAGTGTCAGAAGTTGCTGTTGATGCTGCTGTTTCTTCTGTTGCACTTGTTCCTGTTGTATCAGCAGGCGTTTCCGTTGTTAGCGCAGCTACTACTGGTGCTTCTGCTGGAGTTGTTGCTGCCGTTTCTTCGGTAGCTGGAGTCGCTGCTTGAGGAGCTTCTTCTTCAACTGGGCGAGTTGTTTCTGCTACTGGTGCTTCCGCTGGAGCCGTTTCAGGTGTTTCTTCAACTACAGGTGTTTCTGTAGATGGTGTCTCTTCAGCAACTGTCGCTGTCTCAGAAACTTCTGAACTTGACGCTACTTCTGTTGTTTTTTCCGTCTCGGTTGCAGTTGGAGCTTCCTCAATTGGTTGAGAAAGATCTTCTACTTGAACTGTTTGTTCATCGACTGTTACTTGATTCGTCGTCAAATCTGCTGTCGCAGTCATCACTTCTTCACTAGCATCTGATTGAGGAGCTTGGATTTCAACTTCCGTTACCTCTTCTTCCTCATTGACAGTTGTAGTGAGGACAGTATCTGGGAAAATCAAGTCCATATTGGTGATTTTGTTCAAATTAGCAAGAACTGTGACATCTACACCCAAGGCTTCTGCAATGGTGCTCAAGGTATCACCATACTGTACTGTATAGCTTGTTTTGTTGTCCGTTTTAGTCAAATCGTTTTGGATTTGCTCAACACTACGTGCAGTCCAAAGGACTTCTTCTGCTTGGGTTGCCAATACTGGGGCAAATGACAAGGCTACTGTTGAGACTAAAATCATTCTTTTCTTCATTCGTTCATATTCCTTTCAAATGAGTACCTGTCTATCATAACACAAAAAAAGCTGAAAAAAAGCCCTCTCGGGCCTATTTAACAGAACTGTCCATTCCTTGTAACAAACTCGATTACTTGAAATAGTTTGTTAGCTTTCTGTCACGCAACTGACACAATTTTTTATTCCCCAGCATCAAAAATGTGGGGAATATCTGCCAACGCTTGAATCCTGTGATTTCCTTCATAAGAAGACTCTAGAAAGTTAATGCTTTGAATGCTGCTATTCTGGGCAAATTCCACATCCAAAATCCGATCCCCTATATAATAGGTATCCCTAGGATCCAACTTATACTTGTCTAGCAGATATGTCGCCGCTTCTGGACTGGGCTTACGCGCAAAACCGCTCTGACTGGTTAGAATCTCTGTAAAATAACATTCCAAACCCAAGTCTCTTAGAATAGCGAAAGCATTGTCCCCCTTATGAGTATAGACAAACTGCTGAATCCCTGCTTGGTCTGCCCAAGCTAGCACTTCACGCGCACCTGGCATCAAAACTACCTGGGCATTCTTCTCAGACAGGCTCTGGGCACGCACCTGATTGAGCACTTCCGCATCCAGATTTCTCTCTTCTGCCACCTGCTCCAGCAAATCCTGCACCGAAAATTTGAGGATAAACTCTCTCACTTTCTCCTTATCATAAGGAATAGCAAACTGACCAAAAGTCTCCTCAATCCCTGATAAAATCGCTTCGTAAGAGTCCAATAAGGTCCCGTCTAAATCCCAAATAAAGGCTACTTTTTGCATCTCCTATCCTTTCAACATCATATAACGCTGGTAACGATAACGTAGAAATAACCAGCGAAAACCATTATCCAAAAGGGTTCCTGCCCAAATACCAGGCAAGCCCCAACCAAGAACAATGCCCATCAGATAGGCTGTCCCGATACGGATACACCACATCCCGATACTTGTCGCATAAAAGGGGAGACGAGCATTTCCCAAGCCCTGCCAAACCGCCGTATAAATAACTGTCCCTGTCGTCATAGGAGTTCCTAGTAGAGAGAAAAGTGCCACCAAAACACTAGCTTCGACCGCTACAGGATCGGTCGTATAGAGATGGGTCAGTGGTACCCCTAAGGCATAGATACTGAGAGTTAAGGGCAACATGAGAAGTAGAGAAAGCCAAAAGGTTTGTTTGCTTACCTCGTCTACTCTTTCCCAGTTATCCTCTCCAACTGCTCGAGCCACCTGCATGACCGTCGCCGTAGCGACGCCAAAGGCAGGCATGTAATTAAACTGGGTCAAAACTTCTCCGACTGCATTTCCCGCTACTACCTCCGTCCCAAAAGAGACGACCAAGGCAATGATCACTACATCTCCAGCCCGCATCATGAGACGTTCTCCTGCCGCTGGCAAAGCCAAGATCAATAGTTCCTTATCTAAACCAAAAGTTGGTTTCTCAAAAGGTAGCTTTAATTGCGACCACAAAATCACCAGACCGACTAAGCGAGACAAGATAGTCCCCCAAGCAACACCCTCTATCCCCATGTCAAGGATAAAAATAGCTAGACTGGAAAAGAGAATATTCAAGGCATTGGATAAAAGACTAACATAGAGGGGGAGACGAGGATTATGCGTTGCACGAATCAAGGCGCCCAAACTGGTCATAAAACCCAGAAGAACAATCGAACCACCTACTAAAGAAAGGTAGAGCCCTCCACTTTCGGCCACAGCCTGATCAGTCCCCAAAAGTTCTATCATCTCTTGACCAGCAAAGATGGACAAGGCCCCTAAAAGCAAACTCAACAGCAAGGTAATCTTCAACGCCTCAGTCACATGGTAGGCTAGCTTAGACTGATCTTTCTGCCCCAAACTTTTTGAAATAACACTGGAAATAGCAGCACCCAGAGCGATGAAAATCGCCTGATAAATCGTGATAATATTGCCAGCCACTGAAACACCTGAAATAGCGATTAAGCCCAAGTGAGCGACCAAGTAACTGTCTACCATTCCCATGAGCATCTGCAAAAAGTTTTCCCCCATAGCTGGCAATGCAATATTAAGAATGTCTTTATTTTTCCTAAACAATCCTTCCTCCTGATGAAAAGAAACTCAGTTGATTTCCCAACCGAGTTTACTTCCTCTGTCTTAAAGTCCTAGATAAGCCTCAACCGCTGCTTGCATGTCAGTAGCTGCCACTGTTGTCTTGTGACGAACTGGCGCGGTTTCAAGGCCGTCAACTGCTGGTGGCACTGCTACTCCTGAAATGTCATGTAATTGAGCCAAGGCTTCAAAGTCAGTTAAGCCTACTTTTCCTGTTACAGCTTCTACTGCAACTACTGGGAACTTGTATGGACTAGCTGTTGAAGCAATCACGGTCTTGGTTACATCGCCAGTAGCCGCTTGGTATTTTTTATAAACTGCTGAGGCAACCGCCGTATGTGGATCCTCGATATAAGAATCTGACTCATAAACACGCTTGATTTCTGTTGCCGTTTCTTCCTCCGTCGCATATTCAGCTGCAAAGAGTTCCAGAATCGCTGCATCAAAGTCTGTCAATTCATATTGTCCTTGTGTACTCAAGGCGTTCATGAGTTCAGCTGTCTTAACCGCATCATTCCCCAAAAGATGGAAAATCAAACGCTCCAAGTTTGAAGACACTAGAATATCCATGGATGGGCTAGTTGTGACCTTAAACTCACGTTTCTTGTCGTAAACACGTGTTTTAAAGAAGTCGGTCAAAACATTATTATCATTTGAAGCACAGATCAATTTATCAACTGGTAGGCCGATTTGTTTAGCATAAAAGGCAGCTAAGATATTGCCGAAGTTCCCTGTTGGTACTGTGAAGTTGACCTTTTCACCAGCCACAATCTCACCAGACTTAACCAACTGGGCATAGGCATAGACATAATAAACAACCTGTGGTACCAAACGACCGATGTTCATAGAGTTAGCTGATGAAAATTGCAACTTGTTCCCTGCCAATTTTTCACGGAGAGCTACATCGTTAAACATATGTTTCACATTTGTTTGCGCATCATCAAAGTTTCCATCAATAGCGATAACATGAGTATTGTCTCCAGTTTGAGTGGTCATTTGTAACTCTTGTACCTTGCTGACACCATCCTTTGGATAAAAGACGATAATCTCAGTACCAGGTACATCCGCAAATCCAGCCATAGCTGCTTTCCCAGTATCACCCGATGTCGCTGTCAAAATGACGATTTTGTTCTCCAAACCATGCTTTTTAGCAGCAGTCGTCATAAAGTATGGCAAGATGGACAAGGCCATATCTTTAAAGGCAATCGTAGAACCATGGAACAATTCCAAGTTGTATTGCCCATCCAGTTTCACCAATGGCGCAATAGCTGGGGTATCAAACTTGCTATCGTAGGCATTGTTGATACAGTAATCCAACTCCTCAGCTGTAAAGTCATCTAAAAATGCTGACAAAACTAACTTAGCCACTTCTTGGTAAGAAGCATCTTTCAATTTTTCAAAGTCCAAATCTACTTTTGGATAAGTAAGAGGTGTAAATAGACCACCATCCGTCGCCAAACCTTGTAAAATAGCTTGGCTGGCAGTTACTGTATTATTGGCATCACGCGTTGATTGATAAACTAATGTCATGAATCTCTATCCTTTATCTATAGTCTCTTCCATTATATCATGATTTTTCAGAAAATTCTCCCTTTATAAGGGAAATTATAGGCCCAATTCTTCTTTCAAAGGCTGTAAATAGGTCATTTCTTGCTTGCCTCTCTTCTCCAGTCCTTCCTCGGCTAGAAAGAGTAATTCTTTTGAAAACTCGACAATTGCAGTTTCTTCCTCATCTGTTAGCCTTTTCTTAGAAAATTGTCGCCTCAATGACTTGTAATCACGACCAAATGTGATAAAAAATGGAGCAGCTCGCAAGTAAGCTTCTAACTTATCTAAATTAACTAATAATCCCAAGTGAAAGGCAGCAGAAGCAAAAGTCCTATCAAGCGGCTGAGTACACACACTACGAAACTCAATAGTCCCTCTAGTTGTTAAGTCTTGGTACTGGTAACTACGGTGTGTCTGAAAGTCCTTCTCCTGAGGATAGATTAATACTTCATCCCCATTAAGGGTAAATGCCTGGATTTCAGGTGTAGTCAAATAGTTCCTAGCCTGAACAGGATAAAAATAATAGGTCTGCCCATCACGCTCCGCTGTGAAAATCGCAGAATGATCTAGATAGTCAAAAAAATCCTCCTCATCCTTAAAGAGTCTAGCATTGACACCTACATTCTCTGGATAGATACCATGCATAGATTCTTCCCAAAAAATATCTCTCGAAATTTTGGTATCCCAATCTGCCCCTGAAAACTCAGAATTTGCAAACAAATAAGCTTTTGCTGCTTCAATTTGAGTAAAAGCATTGATAACACGCAGAAAGTTAGACTTTGAAACGTCCAGTTGAACCTGACTTCCACAGATAAAGGCACCATACTCAGGGAAATGATGTAAATCTGATTTAGTTACATTTCTACTCAAATTCAGATAATCCATCAACATCTGATAGCGGGGATAATCCACTGGACAATTCTCATTTTTATCCCAGTTGGGATGAATGCCGCAGCCAACAATAGCATGATTAGCTTCACCCAACTTATTCTGAATCGTAGCCATATAGAAGTTAAAGCGTTCTTCTACCTCTTGGATAGATTTAGCCCTACCAAAGGCAAACTCAACGGTCGTATAAGCAACTTCAAATAAGATTGTATCCCGACTGACCGGATCTAGTAACTGAATTGGATTCCCAAAATCATCAACTTTCTCAACTGTAAACTTCAGAACAGAAGATAAATACCAAAACAGTTCCTTAACAACCTCAATATCCGTAGCCTTACCCTCTAAATTTACAACAGGATACTCCAGCTCAACCCCAACAAATAAATCAGGCTTCTCTTTTATATTTTCTAAGTAGCGCTTCTTAAGCAAGTCAACCGAACGAGACATTAACCACCAAACTCTTTCATAATCTACATAAAATGTGAATAAGTAATATTATACCAAAAACACACTAAAAATGATTAGAATAAGAAGAAAAAGATCATTCATCAGTTATCTGTACTTAAAGAAAAATATCAAAATCTTCACTAAATCAAAAAACAAGGTCCGAAAACCTTGTCTTTCATACTATACCGGCGGCCGGGGTCGAACCGGCACGTCCTTGCGGACACTGGATTTTGAGTCCAGCGCGTCTGCCAATTCCGCCACGCCGGCAAATAGTAACTGGGGTAGCTGGATTCGAACCAACGCATGAGGGAGTCAAAGTCCCTTGCCTTACCGCTTGGCTATACCCCAATAATATAAAATAGGCGAGTGATGGGGATCGAACCCACGCATGCCAGAGCCACAATCTGGTGTGTTAACCACTTCACCACACCCGCCATAATTCTATAAACACGGGCAGTAGGAATTGAACCCACACTGAAGGTTTTGGAGACCTTAGTTCTACCTTTAAACTATGCCCGTAACTAAAGGAATGGAAGGGGAGGGATTCGAACCCCCGAACCCGAAGGAGCGGATTTACAGTCCGCCGCGTTTAGCCTCTTCGCTACCCTTCCTAGTCATAAGTATATGGCGCGAGACGGAATCGAACCGCCGACACATGGAGCTTCAATCCATTGCTCTACCAACTGAGCTACCGAGCCAAATTGCGGGAGCAGGATTTGAACCTACGACCTTCGGGTTATGAGCCCGACGAGCTACCGAGCTGCTCCATCCCGCGTTAATAATAAAAAGGAGGATGTGGGATTCGAACCCACGCACGCTTTTACACGCCTGACGGTTTTCAAGACCGTTCCCTTCAGCCAGACTTGGGTAATCCTCCAAAAATAGTCCGTACGGGATTCGAACCCGTGTTACCGCCGTGAAAAGGCGGTGTCTTAACCCCTTGACCAACGGACCATATTCATAAATGGGCACGAGTGGACTCGAACCACCGACCTCACGCTTATCAGGCGTGCGCTCTAACCACCTGAGCTACGCGCCCAAGTTAAAAACTTGGTAATTTGAACAAAGTTCAAAGCGGGTGACGAGAATCGAACTCGCGACAACAGCTTGGAAGGCTGTAGTTTTACCACTAAACTACACCCGCTAAAATGGGAGTTAACGGGATCGAACCGCTGACCCTCTGCTTGTAAGGCAGATGCTCTCCCAGCTGAGCTAAACTCCCAAAAAGGAAGCCTCTAAACTTCCTATTCTGCTAAGCGACTTCCATATCTCACAGGGGGCAACCCCCAACTACTTCCGGCGTTCTAGGGCTTAACTGCTGTGTTCGGCATGGGTACAGGTGTATCTCCTAGGCTATCGTCACTTAACTCTGAGTAATACCTACTCAAAATTGAATAATA
>NZ_RJPI01000012.1:0-74241 GCF_003943385.1 Streptococcus oralis | reverse complement strand
ATAATAGTGATGATGAAATCAGGAGTATATATAGTGTTACCGAAATAAATGCGTATCTTAAAGAGTTAGAAGACTTATTTTCGTCCTATTTGTCTGATTTTTACGAGAAATGGCATAATTCATACAGAGTTCAAAGAAATAATAAAAGCAGTTTGGTAGTTAATGAGGTTTATAAAAATATATTTAAANATGCTGATGTAATTAACTTTAATTATACAAGTACTTTATATGATTTAAACTTAGTTCAAACTGGGAATAATAGCAATCAAAAATACTTTCAAGTACACGGATCTTTATTTGATAAGAACATTATTTTTGGAGGTGGATTCACTGGGAATGAAGAGTACAGTGGGTTTAATGTTCCAGGTTCTATGGACAATGACAAACTGATTCGAATAAAAAAAGATACGTCTTTATTTGAGAAACGGAGTCAATTGATAGAGAAAATAAAGAAATATAAGAAAAATTCAGTTGATACCTATATTATTGGTCACTCTATTTATGGAAGTGATTTGCCATTCTTGTCAAAAATATTTGAAAAATCAAAAAGAATTTATTTGTTTTATTTTGGTAATGATTATCTAATCAAATTACAAAAGATTAATAAAATTTTGAATACCGATATCTTAGAAAAAATAGTTTTAGTACCATTCTATGATATTTTGGTTAAAGATAGTAAGAAAAATTTAGAATTTGGAGGCAATAATACTACTTCAATTCAGCTGGACAATAATGATATTGAATTATTGAAAAGAATGTTCAATGTATCTTTGCCGATAATATATCCTTTTGACAAATTCATTCTGACTAATAAACTTTTTATATTCAACCAGTTTCAATATTTAAAAATATCGAGTATTATAGAGTGCGAATCTTTAAAAAAGATTTTAAGTTTTTTAGATATAAAAGAAACATACAATGAAAAACTTCATGTAATAATTGATGGAGTTGGAGCAAAATCTGATGATAGATTACTTTTGGATGAATTATTTGATATGAAAGAGTTTATTGAATGTATAAAAAATAGTGAATCTATTGAAATTACAAACTCATCGTTAAGTATTGAGAAGCTAAAAAATTTAATTTCAAGTACTGAAAAATGTAGAAAAATAAAAATTAGTAATTGTGTAATTTATTGTGATGGTGTTGAAAACGTTGAGATTGATATCAGTCAGTTTCAGACTATTGAATATTTTGAAATGTGTAAAAACAATATCAGTGAGGAACATATGGTAAATATCATTGCTTCTAAAAATATAATTAGTAACACTTTGAAAAAAATAATAATTCGTGAAAATGAAAATATTAAGATAGATTATTCTTTGCTAAATTTTGTTAGTAATAGTCGCTATATTGAATTGGATTATCCAGAAAATAGTGAGTTTGGTTACGATATTTACTTTCCCAATGTGTCAACATTCATTCTTGANGCTCAGGAAGTAGATGTGGATCCAATTATCACTGGAATTATTCTCTCGCCAAAAATTAGATGTTTAAAATTGCTTGGTGTATCTTTGTCAGAGAAAACAAATGAAATAAAAGGAGAGACAGATACTTGTAGATTTTCTTCGTTATTTAAGTTTGATGATAATAATCAAACAGATAAAACCCAGTATTTGTCCAATCTGACTGAAATAGAAATATCAGTTTTTGATGATAGTCAAAAATTAATATTTGATGTTGTTCCTAATCTTAGATATATTACATATAATGGCGAAGAGATATCACTGTTAAATATGTGGGTTGAAGCACAAAACATACAGCAAGAAGCAAATGATAAAAAGCGTGAGGAGATTAGAAATATAGAAAATAAGAAAGACAAAGACTCGAAAGATACTTTAGGCTTTACTTATATAAATAATCATAAGATAAGTAGGGGAGAAGAAAGTATTGAAGATAATCGAGAAAATACTAATACTAAAAAAATATCTTTTGAAACAAAAAATGATGTCTTTGATGCGATTTTAAAGTATATTTCTGAAAATAAATTAAAACACTCCGAAAATGTAGATGAAGCAAATTATGTTGAGGCAAAAAACATTGAAAAAGAAATCAATGAATTTGCTAAAACATGGGCAGTTGATAGCCAAGCGTTGACTTTTTATGTACTAAATTTTGATGTTGAAAATAAAAATGAAAAACAATTTGGAGAAACGGCTCTAAAAGACACAGCAAATTATGAAGAGTATCCTCTCAAGAATAACAAAATTAAATTGATCTATAAACAAGAACTTAATACTGCAATAAGGAAATTTGCGACTACTCTACATGAAAAATATAGTTTGTGAATGGAGAAAAAATAAATGGAAGAGAAAATCTTACCTATTTTAAGATTTGATAATTTTAACGATTATTGGCGGACGTCTTCGTTATTATCTCAAGTAGAAGTAAGAAGAGGTCTGACCTATAAACCAAACGACGTAAGAAGTAAGGGAGCACGGGTTTTAAGAAGCTCGAACATAGTAGATGATTCCTTCGTGATAGCAGATGATGATGTGTTTGTAAGTAAAGATGTGATAAATATTCCCCGAGTAAGCAATGGAGATATTTTAGTAACTGCAGCTAATGGATCCACTAAGCTAGTCGGAAAACATGCAATTATAAAAAATTTACCAGGTGATGAAATAGTTGTCCATGGTGGTTTTATGTTATTGTTTAAAACTGAGCAGAACTACTTCGTAAATGCTTGGATGAGTTCAAATGAGTATAAAAGAGTGTTACAATTTGTACAAGGCGGAAATGGAGCGATTGGAAATTTATCTAGTGCAATATTGAAAAGTACGAAAATGAGCGTTCCATCTTTCTCTGAACAATCTGCCATTGGCTCCCTCTTCAACACTTTCGATGACCTTCTGGCGAGATACAAGGATAATCTCACCAACTACCAATCACTCAAGGCGACCATGCTTGCCAAAATGTTTCCCAAAGCTGGACAGACTGTTCCTGAAATTCGTTTAGATGGCTTTGAAGGTGAGTGGGAAATAAAAAAATTTAAGAGTATAAGTACTAAAAGAGGCAAATCAAACAGCAAAGGATATGATTATCCAGCATATTCAGTTAGTAATCAGAGCGGGTTGATTCCTCAATCGGAACAATTTGAAGGAAGTCGTTTAGAAAATCTTGAAAAAACTTCATATAAGATAGTTGAACCAAACGAGTTTGCATATAATCCAGCTCGTATAAATGTTGGATCCATTGCATTTAATGATTTAGGTGAGATAGTGATTGTAAGTTCTCTATATGTCATATTTTTGTTAGATAAGTCAATAAATAACAACTACGCGCTACTGTTTATAAAATCACTTGAGTTTAATAAAGAAGTTAGAAGGAATACGGAGGGGAGTGTGAGGGAATATCTTTTTTATGATAACTTTGCAAATATTCGTATCCCAATTCCTCCGTCACTCGATGAACAACAAGCCATTGGGTCCTATTTCTCTAATCTTGATAACCTCATCAACTCTCACCAGGAAAAAATTTCTCAGCTTGAAACCTTGAAAAAGAAACTCTTGAAAGATATGTTTATTTAAGATTGGAGAGACTATGACGAAAAGATTAAAAACTACTCAAATTTCTTTGTTTCTTAATAGCAAATCAGTTAAAAAATTTGAAGACTGTCTAAAAGATAAGATTAAGTATGATGAATACCCATTAAATAGTAAAATTGGACTAAATGGGAAAATATTTGTTCAGAAATCAGATCCTAAACTGCCTTCTTGGCAGGATGATTTAAATCAACTATCTGCCCTAAAAATAAAGTTTTCTGAAAATGTTCCAAATAAAGCCGTGGTTGTAGTGAAGCTAAGAAATAGGTTCTTTAGTATAACTTATGGTTATGGCAGATCAATGTTAGATGATTTAAAAATAGTTAGAAATTTTGGTTTGAAAGTAGCGGCAAATCTAATTGATAAAGATAAAATAAGAAGTATGAATATAACTAGTATTGAAGATGTTATAGTCTCATCCCAAAGACAAAGTTCAATTTACGCTTCTCAAGATATATTTGATTTAGATACTAGGAAAAATCTATTACAGTCTGTCTCAGGAGCACCTGATTTGGAGAGTGTAGCATCCTTTCTTGTAGGAACAGATAGTTTAGTAGCTAGTCGAAAGATGAACATAACTGATATCAAAGACAGTATTAATTTTTATTATAATAGTTATAAAAAAGATGATTATAAAAACAATGGTTTTTCATGGCTTGATAATATCTTGGAAGTGAGAGAAAAAAATTTAAAATCCGATTTAGATAATCAATTATACCTAGAGATAACAACGGGGAACTATCCAACCATTGCTCCTAATACTTTACTTGATTGGGAGAATATAGAAGGCTTTTTTCTTACTGGAACTGGAAAAAGAGAAAAAGAGTTTTCAATTGAAATTGATTCGAATGCATATTTCTCAACAATAGGAAAAAATAAATCAAATAGCTCTTTTATATCGTCTTTAAAACGGAATAAATTAGTTACCAAATATAAAGACACAGATGAGGAAAGAATAGTTGGAAGCTTATATTCATCATTAATTTTCGAAATAGATTATAACAAAGAAAAATATATTTTATGTTATGGTTCTTGGTATAAAATTAATAAAAAATTTTTTAATACTATAAAAACTGAAATTGATAATATTGTGGATACTATGCTTCCAATTGTTCTCCTAGCTTCTAATGGACAGAGTGAAGGAGATTTTAATAAAGCATTTTCTGCAAGTCATCCAGATTACTATATATTGGATAAAGAAATGTATCATGGGGATAGCTATGGAAGAAGTAGTGTTGAAGTGGCAGATATTGTGACCAAAGACAAAAAGTTAATTCATGTAAAAAAAGGAGGTTCTTCGTCAAAATTAAGTCATTTATTTTCTCAGGGTGTTGTGTCTGCCACTATTTTAGCTCAGGATATTAAAATGAAAAAATTCATTAATAAAAAATGCGGTTGTAAAATACTGAATCTGTCAGAGACAAATAATGAGCTGGAAATTGTATTTGCAATTTTAGATAAACGAGTAAAAGGAGGAGTAAAAAATTCTGATATATTACCATTCTTTTCAATGGTTAATTTATTCAATGCGATTCAACAATTAAAAAGCATGGGATTTAAATATTCAATTTTAAAAATTCCAGTAGTTTAAAAAGAAAGAAAAAAATTAGATCTATGATTAAAGAAACAACACAAACTTCCCAGTCGCTCTACCAAGCTCTGTGGAACTCAGCGGATGTTCTCCGCTCTAAGATGGATGCCAATGACTACAAGTCCTATCTCTTGGGCATGGTTTTTTACAAGTATCTGTCAGATAAGATGCTCTTTTTCGTGGCGGAGACCATGGAAGAAGGGACAGATAGTCTTGAGGCTGCCCTTGAGGTCTATCGCAACTACTATGAGGATGCGGACACTCATGAGGATCTTCTTGCAGTTATGAAGGACGAACTCAATTATATCATCAAGCCTGAGTTGACCTTTACGGCTCTAGTAGCACGTGTCAATGAGGGGACTTTCCAGTTGGAAGACTTGGCTCAAGGTTTTCGTGATATCGAGCAGAGCGACGACCTCTATGAAAATCTCTTTGAAGATATCGACCTCTACTCTAAAAAGCTAGGGGCAACTCCTCAAAAGCAAAACCAAACGGTGGCGGCAGTCATGAAGGAGTTGGCTGTGCTAGATGTGGCTGGTCATGCGGGTGATATGCTGGGGGATGCCTATGAGTATCTAATCGGTCAGTTTGCGACTGACTCGGGTAAAAAGGCTGGTGAGTTCTATACGCCTCAACCTGTTGCTAAACTCATGACTCAGATTGCCTTTTTAGGTCGTGAGGACCAGCAAGGTTTTACCATCTATGATGCGACCATGGGTTCTGGCTCTCTCTTGCTCAATGCCAAGAAATACTCTCATAAACCGCAGACGGTGGTCTACTTCGGTCAGGAGCTCAATACTTCGACCTATAACCTGGCTCGGATGAACATGATTCTACACGGTGTTCCAGTTGAGAATCAATTCCTTCACAATGCTGATACATTAGACGAAGACTGGCCGACCCAAGAGCCAACCAACTTTGACGGTGTTCTCATGAACCCTCCATACTCAGCCAAGTGGTCAGCAAGCTCTGGCTTCCTGAATGACCCTCGTTTCTCTCCTTTTGGGAAACTAGCGCCCCAATCCAAGGCTGACTTTGCCTTCCTCTTGCATGGATATTACCACCTCAAGCAGGATAATGGAGTCATGGCTATCGTCCTTCCTCACGGTGTTCTTTTCCGTGGAAATGCAGAAGGAACCATTCGCAAGGCCTTGTTAGAAGAAGGAGCTATTGATACGGTTATCGGTCTACCAGCCAATATCTTCTTTAATACCAGCATTCCGACCACGGTCATCATTCTCAAGAAGAACCGTACCAATCGTGATGTCTACTTTATCGATGCCTCTAAGGAGTTTGATAAGGGGAAAAATCAGAATATCATGACGGATACCCATATCGAGAAGATTCTGGAAGCCTACAAGTCTCGTGAGGAGATGGATAAGTTTGCCCATCTGGCGAGCTATGAAGAAATTGTCGAAAATGACTATAACCTCAATATCCCTCGCTATGTAGATACCTTTGAGGAAGAAGAAGTTGAACCACTAACTGATATCGTCAGCAATATTAACGACACAAATAAAGCTATCGAAAGCCAAACAGCTTCTCTACTCGAAATGCTCGATCAACTCCACGGAACCACACCAGAAGCCGATGCTGAGCTCAAACAGTTCTTGGCAGATTTTAAAGGGTGATGGCGTAATCGATTCGCTCATATTCCGCTCATAATTCGCTCATTTTTTAGATACAACTTTGTTTCCATATTTCCTGGAAACGGATAGAAAACAAGGAGAAACATGGAACAAACTAACCAAAAATCCCAGTGCCAACAACTTTGGGCTAGAAACAAATATCTCGTTTTGAGTCATTCTAGCAATATTTACAATGAGATTCGCCAATACTTGAAGAATGAACAAGTGGAGCTGAGTCAGATTCAAGAGATGATTGACCGTGCCTGTCAAATCCCAGAACACAGGGGTCAGGTTTGCAATGCCTTTCAGCATATTTGGGGCTATTTCAAAAAGAAAGCGACCGATGCCGAGCGTAAGGACTATATGCTCTTGCTAGATCGCTACCGCTTTGGTCAGGCTTCCAAGGAAGACTTGATCGCTAAAACTCGAGACTTGCTTGATCGCTATCCAAATAGATACTTGCAACATTCGACTTTACTGAAAGGAGACTCCCATGAGACTTTGGCATGAAGCTTTGATTTCACAACTTCCCCGTCCTCAACTTTTGGGGCAACATCGAGAGTGTTGCGCCCTGCGTGGTAATGGTTGGGGCAGAAAGCATGCGACAGTGGACTATGTCTTTACCCACTCGCCCTATCGTCTCTATGCCTATCATCGCTTGATCATGGAGGAGATGGCTGGCCGTGGCTACAATGTCAGTCCAGAGTGGCTGGACAAGGACTACCGTGGCAAAACCTGCCCTCCCTATGAAGACTTGCCTGAGGAGAACCAAGATAATCCCGTCTATAGTGAGCATAATGCAGAATACTACGAGGAGTGTCTGGCTAATCTCCGAGAGAAGGGGATTGAGCTGGAGTAAGAGTCAGGATTAGCTCCACATTTATAACTCTTCTCGTAATTTTTTCGAATAATAAAGATGAGACCTTTAGAATTTTTCTAAGGCCTCCTTTTTATGAATATTAGGATTTACTTTTAATAACTTTTGAGTTATAATTAAAAAAAGCCAAGCGTGAACTGAAGGAAATAAAAGAAAGAGGGTTAAGTGATGAAGAATAGTGCCATTGGGAGTAATTGGAAGGATGTTCGATCAGAACTCTTTACCAAGGAAGAAATTCTTGAAAGTGATATGCGAGTGGCTATCATGAGTGAGTTAATTGAGACTAGACATGAGCAAGGGATCAGTCAGAAAAAACTAGAAGAACTCAGTGGAGTGAGCCAGCCTGTCATAGCTAGGATGGAGACAGGAAAGACTAGTCCTCAGTTGGATACGGTCTTAAAAGTCTTAGCCAGTTTAGGAAAGACACTAGCAGTCGTCCCACTTGAACAGGAAAAAAGTTGATAGAGATGAGATTACTTGGTTTGCTAAAATCATCCACAGAACAATTTTACCTCCCGTCCGCACTTTTTCAGGGAAATATCAGAATTACAAAAGAAAACCAACCTATAGTCTTTTCTAATAACAAGTCATAGTCACTTATATCAATCGTCAATAGCTTGTTTGAGCATTCCAACTAAAATACAGCCACAAAACAAGCAATACAAAGGATTTGAGACATAAGTCTCAAGTCTTTTTCTTTAGTTTAAAAGAGTGATATAGTTTCAAACTATATCAAAGCCTAATTATTTACAATTATACAGACAGTTTCTTTTCTGTTAAGATAGTTTCAACAACAAATTTTGGAGGACACATCATGTCAACTACAATCATCGGTTTCCCTCGTTTGGGCGAATTCCGCGAATTAAAATTTACAACTGAAAAATACTTTAGAAAAGAAATCTCAGAAGAAGAACTCTTGGCGGCGGCTAAAGAATTGCGTGCAAAACACTGGAACATTGTCAAAGAAAAAGGCATCACTGAAATCCCATCAAATGACTTTTCTCACTATGATAACTTCTTAGATGCAGCTTTCCTTTTCAACGTGGTACCTGCATCCGTTCAAAACTTGGACTTGTCTGACCTTGAGCGCTACTTTGCTTTGGGACGTGGTTACCAAGGAGAAAAAGGGGACGTGCGTGCCCTTCCGATGAAGAAATGGTTCAACACCAACTACCACTACATCGTGCCTAAATTTGAAAAAGACACTCAAGTCAAACTTGCAGGTCACAAGATCTTTGATGAGTTCCAAGAAGCAAAAGAACTTGGATTGAACACTCGTCCAGTCCTTGTAGGACCATTCACTTTCCTTCAATTGTCAGACTTTGAAGAAGGTGTGAAAGCAGAAGACTTCGTAGATAGCTTTGTAGCTGCTTACCAAGAAGTTTTTGCTAAATTGGCGGAGCTTGGTGCGACTCGCATCCAACTCGACGAAGCGGCTCTTGTAAAAGACTTGACAGCTGAAGAAAAAGCTCTCTTCTTGAACCTCTACAACAAACTCTTGGCTGACAAAAAAGGTCTTGAAGTCTTGCTTCAAACTTACTTCGGTGATGTTCGTGATGTCTACACTGACCTTGTGAACTTGCCAGTAGATGCCATCGGTTTGGACTTCGTTGAAGGTAAGAAAACTCTTGAACTCGTTAAAGGTGGTTTCCCAGCTGATAAGACTCTCTATGCAGGTATCGTCAATGGTAAAAACATCTGGCGTAACAACTACGAAAAGAGCTTGGCTATTCTTGAGCAAATCCCAGCTGAAAACATCGTATTGACTAGCTCATGCTCACTTCTTCATGTACCATTTACAACAGCTAATGAAGATTTTGAACCAGCAATCTTGAACCACTTTGCATTTGCAGTTGAAAAATTGGATGAAATCCGTGACTTGGATGCTATCCGCAACGGTCAAGGTGCGGAAGCTCTTGCAGCCAACAAAGAACTCTTCGCAGCTGAACGTGTGGGTGAAAATGCGGAACTTCGTGCCCGTATTGCTGGCTTGACAGACGCTGACTACACTCGTTTGCCTGCCTTTGCTGAACGTGAAGCTATCCAAGAAGAAACTTTCAAACTTCCAGCTCTTCCAACCACAACCATTGGTTCATTCCCTCAAACTAAAGAAGTTCGTGCTAAACGTTTGGCTTACCGTAAGGGTGAATTGACCCAAGAAGAGTACGATGCCTTCCTTGCTGAAACCATCGACGAATGGATCAAATGGCAAGAAGAAGTTGGATTTGACGTGCTGGTACACGGTGAGTTCGAGCGTAACGACATGGTTGAGTACTTCGGTCAAAACTTGTCAGGATACCTCTTCTCTAAGAATGGTTGGGTACAATCTTACGGTATGCGTGGGGTGAAACCACCAATCATCTGGGGTGACGTTACTCGTCTCAACCCAATCACTGTCAAATGGTCTAGCTACGCACAGAGCCGTACTGACAAACCTGTTAAAGGTATGTTGACAGGACCTGTTACCATCCTTAACTGGTCATTCCCACGTGAAGACATCTCTATCAAAGACTCAACTCTTCAAATTGCTCTTGCGATCAAGGATGAAGTTCTTGACCTTGAAGCTGCTGGTGTGAAAATCATCCAAATCGACGAGGCTGCTCTCCGTGAGAAATTGCCACTCCGTCGTAGCGACTGGTACGAAGACTACCTTGACTGGGCTATTCCTGCCTTCCGCTTGGTACACTCAACAGTAGCGCCAGACACACAAATCCACACCCACATGTGTTACTCAGAATTTACAGATATCATCCCAGCCATCGACAACATGGATGCGGACGTTATTTCCTTTGAAGCAAGCCGTTCAAACCTTGAAATCTTGGACGAACTCAAAGCGAAAAACTTCCAAACAGAAGTGGGACCTGGGGTTTACGATATCCACTCACCTCGTGTGCCAAACGAAGGCGAAATCGACCACACTATCGAAGCTATCCTTGCTAAAGTACCAAGCAAGAAAGTTTGGATCAACCCTGACTGTGGTTTGAAAACACGTGGTATTCCAGAAACAAAAGAAAGCTTGATCCGCCTTGTCGAAGCAGCAAAAGCTGTGCGTGAGAAATTGTAAGATAGGATTTCTCTCTTGACGCTGACTGATCAAGGAAGTGCTTGGCCCTAGCCGCCTCAGCAATCATGAAATCAAAAAGAAAAGGATAATGACTATGTCACGCCAAACGCCGTCACTTTCATTTGAAGTGTTCCCTCCAAACCCAGCTGTGGGTAATGATAAAATTATTTCAGCCTTGCAGGATATGCGGGAGCTGACACCACACTTTATCAGTGTGACTGCCAGCAATAATAAATTCAATATCAAGGAAACAACGGTTCGTTTGGCTGACTTTATCCAGAATGACTTAGCGATCCCAACTATTGCCCACTTGCCAGCTATCTATCTGACCAAGGAGAAGGTTGCAGAGACACTTGCGGACTTGGACAAGGTTGGTGTGCGAAAAATCTTGGCTCTACGTGGGGATATTATCCCTGATGTGGAACCACAAAAGGATTTCCGCTACGCAACGGACTTGATCGAATTCATCAAGGAACAAGCCCCTCACTTTGATATTGTTGGCGCTTGCTATCCAGAGGGGCACCCAGACTCACCAAACCAGATATTGGATATTCAAAATCTCAAGAAGAAAGTGGATGCAGGCTGTTCAAGCCTCGTAACGCAACTTTTCTTTGACAATGAGCGCTTCTATGATTTCCAAGATAAGTGTACCTTGGCAGGGATTGATGTTCCCATTCATGCGGGGATCATGCCTATTCTTAACCGTAATCAAGCGCTTCGTCTCTTGAAAACGTGTGAGAATATCCACCTTCCACGCAAATTTAAAGCTATCTTAGACAAGTATGAGCATGACCCTGAGTCGCTCAGAGCAGCAGGACTTGCCTATGCAGTGGACCAAATCGTGGACTTGGTAACCCAGGATGTCGCAGGTGTGCATCTCTACACCATGAACAATGCTGAAACAGCAAAATACATCCACCAAGCAACCCATGCCTTGTTTAATCATCAGTCTCTAGGGTAATAAAAAGCAAACCATTCTTCTCAAGCGAGGGGGATGGTTCCTTTTTAATAGAAAAGCCCGCACTTTTTAAGAAAAATATGATAAAATAGACTCTGTACGTACTTGATACAAAGATGAGGGTATAATAGATTCTTAGCAATTTAAATCTAACAAAAATAGACAGATTCTAGAGAATATCATTCTTAGATATTTCAAAGTATTTAGATAGTTGAACACGGGCTAAATTCCTAGTGAAAAAGATAGATTTCCTGGTGTGCATCGCACACTGCGTCAATCTCCTATTTTCATACGGAATTCTTTACGCCCTTTGTATCCTGATTTTTGTAGGCAAGGCGTATAATTTCATCAATCCAAAGGGGATTAAAATGACTAAACAAGTGTTTCAAACGACTTTTGCGGGTCGTGAGTTAATCGTAGAGACTGGTCAGGTTGCTAAGCAAGCAAATGGCTCGGTTGTTGTTCGTTACGGTGAGTCAACTGTCTTGATTGCTGCCGTAATGTCTAAGAAGATGGCAACTGGGGATTTCTTCCCTCTTCAAGTCAACTACGAAGAAAAAATGTATGCGGCTGGGAAGTTTCCTGGTGGCTTTATGAAACGTGAAGGACGTCCTTCAACAGATGCGACTTTGACAGCGCGTTTGATTGACCGTCCAATCCGTCCAATGTTCGCGGAAGGTTTCCGTAACGAAGTGCAAGTCATCAATACGGTTCTTTCTTATGATGAAAATGCCTCTGCTCCAATGGCGGCTATGTTTGGATCATCCTTGGCTCTTTCTATCTCAGATATTCCATTTGACGGACCTATTGCTGGGGTACAAGTGGGCTATGTAGATGGCCAAATCATCATCAACCCTAGTCAAGAACAAGCAGAGCAATCTCTTCTTGAATTGACAGTAGCTGGTACCAAGCACGCTATCAACATGGTTGAGTCTGGTGCCAAAGAATTGTCAGAAGAAATCATGTTGGAAGCCCTTCTGAAAGGACACGAAGCTGTCAAAGAATTGATTGCCTTCCAAGAAGAAATCGTTGCTGCAGTCGGTAAGGAAAAAGCAGAAGTGGAATTGCTTCATGTAGATGCTGACTTGCAGGCTGAAATCATTGCAGCCCACAACAGTGACCTCCAAAAAGCGGTCCAAGTAGAAGAAAAATTGGCTCGTGAAGCTGCAACTCAAGCAGTTAAAGACCAAGTAACCTCTGTTTACGAAGAAAAATATGCAGACCACGAAGAATTTGACCGTATCATGCGTGATGTGGCTGAAATTTTGGAACAAATGGAACACGCTGAAGTGCGCCGTTTGATCACAGAAGATAAGGTTCGTCCTGACGGTCGTAAGGTCAATGAAATCCGTCCTTTGGATGCGGTTGTTGACTTCCTACCTCGTGTACACGGTTCAGGTCTCTTTACTCGTGGGCAAACTCAAGCCCTTTCAGTTTTGACCTTGGCTCCGATGGGAGAAACTCAAATCATCGATGGTTTGGACCCAGAGTACAAGAAACGCTTTATGCACCACTATAACTTCCCGCAATACTCAGTAGGTGAAACAGGTCGTTATGGTGCACCAGGTCGTCGTGAAATCGGTCACGGAGCTCTTGGTGAGCGTGCTCTTGCTCAGGTCTTGCCAAGTTTGGAAGAATTCCCATACGCGATCCGCTTGGTAGCAGAAGTCTTGGAATCAAATGGTTCTTCTTCTCAAGCTTCTATCTGTGCGGGTACTCTTGCCCTTATGGCTGGTGGTGTGCCAATCAAGGCGCCAGTAGCTGGTATTGCTATGGGTCTCATCTCCGACGGAAATAACTACACAGTATTGACAGATATCCAAGGTTTGGAAGACCACTTTGGAGACATGGACTTCAAGGTTGCCGGTACTCGTGACGGGATTACAGCCCTTCAAATGGATATCAAGATCCAAGGAATTACTGCAGAAATCTTGACAGAAGCCCTTGCTCAAGCCAAGAAAGCTCGTTTTGAAATCCTTGATGTCATCGAAGCGACTATTCCAGAAGTGCGTCCAGAATTGGCTCCAACTGCTCCAAAAATTGATACTATCAAGATTGATGTCGACAAGATCAAGATTGTCATCGGTAAGGGTGGAGAAACCATCGACAAGATTATCGCTGAAACAGGCGTTAAGATTGATATCGACGAAGAAGGTAATGTATCTATCTACTCTAGCGACCAAGATGCCATCAATCGTACTAAAGAAATTATCGCTGGTTTGGTTCGTGAAGCCAAAGTGGATGAAGTTTACCATGCTAAGGTTGTTCGTATCGAGAAATTTGGTGCCTTTGTCAACCTCTTTGATAAGACAGATGCACTTGTGCACATTTCTGAAATGGCTTGGACTCGTACCAACCGTGTCGAGGATTTGGTAGCTATCGGTGATGAAGTCGATGTTAAGGTTATCAAGATTGATGAAAAAGGCCGTATCGATGCCTCTATGAAAGCTCTTCTTCCTCGTCCGTCAAAACCTGAGCATGATGAAAAAGGCGAAAAGTCTGAGCGACCTCACCGTCCACGTCATCACAAGGACCACAAACCTAAGAAAGAAGTTACAGAAACACCAAAAGATTCAGAATAAGAAAAGGAGAAATGTATGGGATGGTGGCGCGAAACCATTGATATTGTAAAAGAAAATGATCCAGCGGCACGCAACAGTTTGGAAGTTTTGCTGACTTATCCAGGTGTCAAGGCCTTAGCTGCTCACCGTCTCTCGCATTTTCTCTGGAATCATGGCTTCAAACTCCTGGCTCGAATGCACAGTCAGTTTTGGCGCTTTTGGACCCAAATCGAAATTCATCCGGGTGCCCAGATTGACTCAGGTGTTTTTATCGACCATGGTTCAGGTCTGGTGATTGGAGAGACCGCGATTGTTGAAAAAGGCGTTCTTCTCTATCACGGAGTGACACTTGGTGGAACAGGGAAGGATGTTGGCAAACGCCATCCGACCGTTCGAAAGGGAGCTCTCATATCGGCTCATGCCCAAGTTATTGGACCGGTGGAAATCGGCGAAAATGCCAAAGTTGGTGCAGCAGCAGTTGTTGTGGCAGATGTGCCTAGTGATGTGACCGTAGTTGGAATCCCTGCCAAGATTGTGCGCGTCCACGGTCAGAAAGACGAGCCGACCATCCACGAGGTGGAAGAACAGCGAGAATATTATCTGGACAAGCTGGAGCATGCCCGCGAAGCCAGCCACCATTCGTCGGAGCTCTAAGAAAGACTTGTTTTGAACAGTAACAAGACATCTTACGGAGGTCTTGTCAAGGAATGCTTTAGCAAACTGTAACCCAATAGAAAAGATGAAAGAGGCTTTGCTGAAGTCCTAAAGAAAGAGAAGTTATGTTATTAGAGGAATTCGAAGATGTAGCTGGGGTTGTTGAGCCAACAGATAGGCAGATTATGGACAAGGGTGAGGTTTGTGAAACTATCATCCTGTCCTTTAATGGCGAAATTCTGAAACGTTTGATTGAGTCAGAAAAAGTCTATCAAGGAGGCTATTTAAAAAATCTTAACGGTCAATTCCCTTGGTATGTATATAATTATGATGGAAATCAAGTTGCGGTCATGACTGCGCTTATTGGAGCTCCATCAGTGATTGGCCAACTGGAGGAGTTGGCGGCCAGAGGCTTCAAGAATTTCATCATTCTAGGTTCTTGTGGCGTTTTGGATCGCTCAATTGAGGCGGACAAGATTATCCTGCCGGCTGCTGCTTTGCGAGATGAAGGCACTAGCTACCACTATGCTCCACCGGGTGATGAAGTCGCCTATGACGAATCCCTGTTGATTAAGCTGGAAGCCATTTTTGATAAGCACAATATCGAGCATATCCGCACCAAGTCTTGGACGACTGATGCCTTTTATCGGGAAACGCCTGATAAGGTCAAGCGTCGCTTGGCTGCTGGAGCCAAAGTGGTGGATATGGAAGCTTCAGCTATCATGGCTTGGAGTCAATTTCGACAAGCCAAGGTTTATCAGTTTTTCTACACGGCTGATTATGTTGACCATCACAATCATGAGTGGGATGCAAGACATGAAGAGCGGACAGCTGATGCCATGACTTTTTTCACTATCGCTTTGACAATAGCAAAGGAACTAGAAAGGTAACTACAAGAATGGCAGTATATTTTTACGGCTGTATCACCATGGATGGCTACTTGGCAGACAGCCAGCACAGGATAGACTGGCTGCATCAGCTTGGTTCTGTAGAGGATACAGGCTATGATGACTTTTACAGGCAAATGGATATCACCATCATGGGCAAGCGGACCTTTGAGGAAATCCAAGATTTGCAAGATGTAGAAAGTTTTTATCAAGCTACGGAAAACTATGTCTTTACGCATGATAGGCACCTGCCTGTCAGCAATTACCAGCCAGTAGCTGGGGATGTGGTGGACTTTGTCCACCAGATTGACAAAGGAAAAAATGTCTTTGTGATTGGTGGTAATTCCTTGGTAGGACCGCTCTTGGATGCGGATCTTTTCGACCACCTCATTATTCAGATAGCGCCCCTTATCCTAGGAAAGGGGGTTCCCCTCTTTACCCAAGAGGAAGGGCAGCGCTTTTACCAACTGGATAGCCTCAGACAATTTGGCCCTTTTGCAGAGCTGGTTTTCAGCCGAAAAAGTCAGAAATAGAGAAGGGAGTGGACCGTGTGATTAAAATTTACGACACCATGTCTCGTGATTTACGAGAATTTGTCCCAATCGAGGACGGTAAGGTTAAGATGTATGTCTGTGGGCCAACCGTCTACAACTATATCCATGTGGGGAATGCCCGAT
Source organism: Streptococcus oralis (assembly GCF_003943385.1). Taxonomy (GTDB): domain Bacteria; phylum Bacillota; class Bacilli; order Lactobacillales; family Streptococcaceae; genus Streptococcus; species Streptococcus oralis_CA. The sequence continues at coordinate 57,799 of NZ_RJPI01000012.1, read as the reverse complement.
CGACGGTAGCCTTTGATACCATTCGTCGCTACTTTGAATACCGTGGCTACGAAGTTGCCTATATTTCAAATTTCACGGATGTGGATGATAAGATTATCAACCGTGCCAGGGAAGAAGGCATCACGCCTCAGGAGGTTGCGGACAAGTACATCGCGGCCTTTCGTGAGGATGTGACGGCCTTGGGCGTGAAACCTGCGACTCGCCATCCGCGTGTAGTAGAGTTTATGGAGGACATCATTCGTTTTGTCGCTGACTTGATTGAAAAAGGTTATGCTTACGAGAGTCAAGGGGATGTTTACTTCCGTGTGGAAAAATCCCACAACTATGCCAAGTTAGCCAATAAAACCTTGGAAGATTTGGAGCTGGGTGCTTCTGGTCGGACAGATGAGGAGACCGCTCGCAAGGAAAATCCAGTTGACTTTGCTCTCTGGAAGGCGGCTAAGCCGGGCGAGATTTCCTGGGACAGTCCTTGGGGAGCAGGCCGTCCGGGCTGGCATATTGAGTGTTCGGTCATGTCGACAGAAATTTTGGGCGATACCATTGATATCCACGGTGGTGGAGCCGATCTCGAGTTTCCTCATCACACCAATGAAATTGCCCAGTCAGAGGCCAAAACAGGTAAGACCTTTGCCAACTACTGGATGCACAATGGCTTTGTCAATATCGACAATGTCAAGATGTCCAAGTCCTTGGGGAACTTTATCACTGTTCATGATGCCCTCAAAACCATCGATGGCCAAGTGCTTCGTTTCTTCTTTGCCACTCAGCATTACCGCAAGCCAATCAACTTTACGGAAAAAGCTGTTCGCGATGCCGAGACCAACCTCAAGTATCTGAAAAACACCTATGAACAACCATTTACTGGAAATGTAGATGCCCAAGAGTTACAAGCATTTAAAGATAAGTTTGTAGCGGCTATGGATGAGGACTTTAACTCTGCCAACGGTATCACAGTAGTCTTTGAAATGGCCAAGTGGATTAACTCAGGTAACTATGATGCTGCTGTCAAGCAAGCTCTTGCGACTATGTTAGAGGTCTTTGGTATTGTCTTTGTCGAAGAAGATTTGAATGCAGAAATCGAAGCCTTGATCCAAAAACGCCAAGAAGCGCGTGCCAATCGTGACTTTGCGACAGCAGACCAAATCCGTGACCAACTGGCTGCTCAAGGCATTAAACTACTGGATACAAAAGATGGAGTGAGGTGGACTCGTGATTGATGTCAATCTCATTAACGGGATTGCTCTAGCTTTTGAAGGGGATGCGGTTTACTCCATGTATATTCGTCGCCACCTCATCCTTAAAGGCATGACCAAGCCCAACAAACTCCATCAAGAAGCGACCAAGTATGTCTCAGCAAAGGCTCAGGCTCGCCTGATTTCCCTCATGTTGGAGGAGCAAGTCCTGACGGAAAAAGAAGAAGAAATCTATAAACGCGGTCGCAATACCAATAGCCACACAAAGGCTAAAAATGCAGATGTCGTGACTTACCGCATGTCTACAGGTTTTGAAGCAGTGATGGGCTATCTCCATCTGACTGAAAATGTGGAGCGTCTAGAGACCATAATTGCTTGGTGCATCCAAAAAGTGGAGGGCTAGGATATGATTGCAAAAGAACTACAGGACTGGTTTCCTGAGGCTCAGATTTCAGATCAGCCAGTAGAGAAACCAGGCTATCTCACTCTCCCTTTAGCCTCTCAGCAGTGGATTTTACTGGAGGAAGCTGGGCTCAGCGAGCGTGAAAAGCAGCTGGTTGCCCTTTTGACTCAGCAGGAGCAGGCTCGTTCACTCAATCCTTGGTATCCCTATCTGATTGAGGGGAAGGGGCAGGCACCGCAAGCTTTCAAAAAGATTCAGCTGGCTTATTGCCATCTTTCCTATTTCCAACAGGAAAATCTATCCTCTTGGCTAGACATGATGCGGACTCTTTTTCCCAACTGCCAAACAGTGCTACAGGTCGGGGCTCAGGATTATGTTTTCGTGCTTCAACAAGATAAGTACACCTCTGTACGATCAATTTTATCTGATACGATTGAAGCAGTTGAGTATGACTTTGGTCTTCGTCTGTCTATCATGTTGGGGCAGGTGTGGTTTCAGACAGGCCCTCAAGCCCTATCAGACTTGATCAAAGCAGAGCGAGACTTGTTTAAGACTTGGTGGCGTCAGGGTCACCAAGGTGTTCATGCTTTTTCACAGCTCTATCTTTGGAGTATGGGAGAAAGACTAGTGGACCTGAGGGTCATTAAAGAATGCCTGCACCAGATGATCTTGGATCAGGATCAGATTCAGGAAATCATTCTCTCCCTTTGGGAAAATAGTGCTGTCTTAACTAAAACAGCCCAGCAACTCTATCTGCATCGCAATTCTCTTCAATACAAGATTGACAAATGGGAAGAATTGACAGGACTTCAGTTGAAGGAGTTGACGGATCTCACCTTGTGTTATCAGTTGATTTTACCAGATATTCTCTAAAGTTTTGTGCAAGTTGCACAGAACTTTTTAATTTTTTTGGTCACCTTGCCATAGAAATGTAAAGCGTTTTCATCTATAATAAAACTATCAAAAGACAGAAGGAGTTCACCTCGATGGTAGAATTAAATCTTAAAAACATCTACAAAAAATATCCAAACAGCGAACACTACTCAGTTGAAGACTTCAACTTGGACATCAAAGACAAAGAATTTATCGTTTTCGTAGGTCCTTCAGGATGTGGTAAATCAACAACTCTTCGTATGATTGCTGGTCTTGAAGACATCACAGAAGGTACTGCATCTATCGATGGCGTGGTTGTCAATGACGTAGCTCCAAAAGACCGTGACATCGCTATGGTATTCCAAAACTACGCTCTTTATCCACACATGACTGTGTATGACAACATGGCTTTCGGTTTGAAATTGCGTAAATACAGCAAGGAAGACATCGATAAACGTGTGCAAGAAGCAGCAGCAATCCTTGGTTTGAAAGAATTCTTGGATCGTAAACCTGCTGACCTTTCAGGTGGTCAACGTCAACGTGTTGCCATGGGTCGTGCCATCGTCCGTGATGCAAAAGTATTCTTGATGGACGAACCTTTGTCAAACTTGGATGCCAAACTTCGTGTATCTATGCGTGCTGAAATTGCGAAAATCCACCGCCGTATCGGAGCTACAACTATCTACGTAACTCACGACCAAACAGAAGCAATGACTCTTGCTGACCGTATCGTTATCATGTCAGCAACTAAGAACCCTGCTGGTACAGGTACTATCGGACGTGTTGAACAAATCGGTACACCTCAAGAAGTTTACAAAAACCCAGTTAACAAGTTCGTTGCAGGATTCATCGGAAGCCCAGCTATGAACTTCATCAACGTGAAATTGGTTGGTAGCGAAATTGTTTCTGACGGTTTCCGCTTGAAAGTTCCAGAAGGTGCTTTGAAAGTTCTTCGTGAAAAAGGCTACGAAGGAAAAGAATTGATCTTCGGTATTCGTCCAGAAGATGTGAATGCAGAACCTGCTTTCCTTGAAACATTCCCAGAATCAGTTGTCAAAGCTACTATTTCAGTATCAGAATTGCTTGGTTCAGAATCTCACCTTTACTGCCAAGTTGGTAAAGATGAATTTGTTGCAAAAGTGGATGCTCGTGACTACTTGCAAACAGGTGCAACGGTTGAACTTGGATTCGACTTGAACAAAGCACACTTCTTTGACGTAGAAACTGAGAAAACAGTTTACTAAGATAAATAAAATAACAAAGCACTGCAGAGTCTCTCTTGCAGTGCTTTTTCTTTTAAATGCTTAGTCTAGGCATGAAAACAGGCTTTTCTAGTTTTAATATTCTTAAAAAAGTGATAAAATGGTAGGAAGAATTGGAGAGAATAAATGCCGAAAGAAGTGAATTTGACGGGCGATGAGGTTGTCGCTTTAACGCAAAAATATTTATCGAAAGAAGATGTTGCTTTTGTACATAAAGCCTTGGTTTACGCAGTTGAATGCCATAGCGGTCAATATCGTAAATCTGGCGAGCCCTATATTATTCATCCCATTCAGGTGGCAGGGATTTTAGCCAAGCTCAAGCTAGATGCCGTGACAGTTGCCTGTGGTTTTTTGCATGACGTGGTTGAAGATACGGATGCGACACTGGATGATTTAGAGCAAGAGTTTGGTCATGATGTTCGCATTATTGTTGATGGGGTGACTAAGCTTGGTAAGGTCGAGTACAAATCAATCGAGGAGCAATTAGCGGAAAATCACCGTAAGATGCTCATGGCCATGTCTGAGGATATCCGTGTTATCTTGGTCAAACTATCTGACCGCTTGCATAATATGAGAACGCTTAACCACCTACGAAAAGACAAGCAAGAACGTATCTCCAGAGAAACCATGGAAATTTACGCACCACTTGCTCATCGTCTGGGGATTTCCAGCGTCAAGTGGGAGTTAGAAGACTTGTCCTTCCGATATCTCAATCCAACTGAGTTTTACAAGATTACTCACATGATGAAGGAAAAACGCAGAGAGCGTGAGGCTTTGGTCGATGAAGTAGTAACCAAGTTGGAGGAGTACACTTCCGAACGCAATCTAAAAGGGAAAATCTATGGCCGTCCCAAGCATATCTATTCAATCTATCGCAAGATGCAGGATAAGAAGAAACGCTTCGAGGAAATCTATGACCTGATTGCCATTCGTTGTATTTTAGAGACTCATAGTGATGTCTATGCCATGCTTGGCTATGTGCATGAGCTTTGGAAACCAATGCCTGGGCGTTTTAAAGATTATATCGCTAACCGTAAGGCCAATGGTTACCAGTCTATCCATACGACTGTCTATGGACCAAAAGGACCGATTGAATTCCAGATTCGTACTAAGGAAATGCACGAAGTTGCTGAGTACGGGGTTGCGGCTCACTGGGCTTATAAGAAAGGCATTAAAGGGCAGGTCAACAGCAAGGAATCTGCTATTGGGATGAACTGGATCAAGGAGATGATGGAGCTCCAAGACCAGGCTGATGATGCCAAAGAATTTGTGGACTCTGTTAAAGAAAACTATCTGGCGGAGGAGATTTACGTCTTTACTCCAGATGGTGCGGTTCGCTCCCTACCAAAAGATTCAGGACCGATTGACTTTGCCTATGAAATCCATACCAAAGTCGGTGAAAAAGCGACAGGTGCCAAGGTCAATGGCCGTATGGTTCCACTGACAACCAAGCTCAAGACAGGGGATCAGGTGGAAATTATCACCAACCCCAACTCCTTTGGTCCGAGTCGTGACTGGCTCAACATGGTCAAAACTAGCAAGGCACGCAACAAGATTCGTCAGTTCTTTAAAAATCAAGACAAGGAATTATCTGTAAACAAGGGCCGTGAAATGTTGATGGCCCAATTCCAAGAAAACGGCTATGTAGCTAATAAATTCATGGATAAGCGTCACATGGACGAGGTTCTTCAAAAGACCAGCTACAAGACAGAAGAGTCTCTCTTTGCGGCCATTGGTTTTGGAGAAATCGGTGCCATTACGGTCTTTAATCGTTTGACCGAAAAGGAACGCCGTGAGGAAGAGCGTGCCAAGGCCAAAGCGGAGGCAGAAGAGCTTGTCAAAGGTGGCGAAGTTAAGGTCGAAAACAAAGAAACTCTCAAGGTCAAGCATGAGGGTGGCGTGGTCATTGAAGGTGCTTCAGGACTCCTCGTTCGTATTGCCAAGTGTTGCAATCCAGTGCCGGGTGACGACATTGTCGGCTACATTACTAAGGGACGCGGTGTAGCTATTCACCGTGTGGACTGTATGAATCTCCGTGCCCAAGAAAACTACGAGCAACGTCTTCTTGATGTGGAGTGGGAAGATCAATTCTCAAGCAAGGAATACACTGCCCACATCGATATCTATGGTCTCAACCGTACAGGACTCTTAAATGATGTTCTGCAAGTTCTCTCCAACACAACCAAGAATATCTCAACCGTTAATGCTCAACCAACCAAGGATATGAAATTTGCTAATATCCATGTCTCATTTGGTATTTCCAACCTCTCTACACTGACCACAGTCGTGGATAAGATTAAGAGTGTGCCAGAGGTTTACTCTGTTAAACGGACTAATGGCTAATTGTCCTAGCTCTTACTAGAAAGGCTATTATGAAAATCATTATCCAACGGGTTAAAAAAGCTCAAGTCAGTATCGAAGGTCAGGTTCATGGAAAGATCAATCAGGGACTCTTATTGCTGGTCGGTGTTGGTCCAGAGGACCAAGAGGAAGATCTGGACTATGCTGTCCGAAAGCTCGTCAACATGCGAATTTTTTCTGATGCAGAAGGTAAGATGAATCTGTCTGTTAAGGATATTGAGGGCGCAATTCTTTCTATTTCTCAGTTTACCCTCTTTGCGGACACTAAGAAAGGCAATCGTCCCGCCTTTACAGGTGCAGCCAAGCCTGATATGGCATCAGATTTCTATGATGCTCTCAATCAAAAGCTAGCGCAAGAAGTGCCCGTTCAGACAGGCATCTTTGGAGCGGATATGCAGGTGGAGCTGGTCAATGATGGACCAGTCACCATCATTCTTGATACTAAAAATAGATAAGAAAACCAAGCCAGCTGGCTTGGTTTTTGTTTATAGACACTCCCATAAAGAGGTATGTTTGTTGTAAAAGTCTGGATAGTTTTCTCTTAGGTGGCTAGCCGTTATATAATATAAAGTAGAATGACAGGAAGTAAAGACTGGAGTAAGAGAGTAAAAATATTGAGGGCCAGTGATGGCTAAAAAGACAAATAATAGAAGGTCAACGGAGAGAATCTCTAAGTAGTAAAGGCGAATTTTTTTGTTCATCTGAGGATAAATCTCTGAGAAATGTTTTTTGAGTCGGAAGACCAAGCGAGACAGCAGTAGTCCCTGAGCAAGGATGAAAATGAAGCAAAAAATCAGGCCTCTCTCTAAAGAAAGTTCATATCGGGGTCTGAAAGTTACCAACAGTAGCAAATCGCTGACTGCAATGGCTGCAAAATGGATTCTAAAGAGTTTTTTCATAGGAAGACCTCCATCTTTTATCTAGCTTCATTCTACACCAAACGAATGGGACTTACAAGCAAAATAATAAAAAATCCCTGAAAGAAGTTTCTTTCAGGAATAAGGGGTTAGTTGATTTTTTCGACATAGAGTTGTTTGGCGATATCGATGCTAACTTGGAGGTCTTCACCTTTGTTGAACAGTGTAAAAGTATTGGAAAAATTATCAAACTGTTTGACTTGGAGTTGGTCACCGATATGAATTTCATGCTTTTCTAAGTATTTGAGTAGATCAAAGCTATCATGAACCCGAGTCAGGAGATAGGTTCCAGCCTCTTTAGTATCTGCTAGAGGTAGGTTGTTGATCTCAACCAAGAGTTCTCCTTTAGCAGGAATAGTTCCACCGTGGGGACAGGTTTGAGGGAAGCCAAGCAGTTTATCCAATCTCTCCACAAAGAGGTCAGAGACAGTGTGCTCTAGGACCTCAGCTTCTTCGTGGATTTGATCGCTGGTATAGTCTAGATGGTGAACTAGAAAGACTTCAATCAAACGGTGTTTACGATAAAGCTCAGAGACCAGTTTGAGCCCAATATCTGTCAATAGATAGCCATTCTCCTTGTCCTTGAGGATGAGATTTTCACTTTTCATGCGTTTGATCATCTCTGTTACGGCAGGTGGAGAGACCTGCATACGGGCAGCAATTTCTTTATTGGTGATTTTTTGCATTTCCGTACCGATTTCATAAATACACTTTAGGTAGTCTTCTTTATTTGGCGTCATTCGTTTCCTCTTGTCTTTTCTCTCCATCTAGTATATCAAAAAAAGCTAGATTTCTCTAGCTTTCTGGCATAATGGCTTTGATTTTAGTCCAGTTCTTTAACAGCGGCAATAGCAGCTTCAAAGTCTGGTTCCGTGTTAATGTTGTCAACGTATTCCACATAACGGATGACATTGTCAGCATCGAGAACAAAGACGGCACGCGCAAGGAGATGCCATTCGTTGATCAAGAGGGCATAATCACGTCCGAAAGAATGGTCGAAGTAGTCTGAAAGCATGATGGCATTGTCAAGGCCTTCAGCCCCACACCAGCGTCCTTGGGCAAAAGGTAGGTCCATAGATACTGTAAGAACGACGGTGTTGTCAAGGTTGGCTAGTTCTTGGTTGAATCGACGTGTTTGCGTTGAGCAGATGCCAGTATCGATAGAAGGGACAACACTCAAGACTTTTTTCTTTCCGTCAAAGTCGGCTAGAGTTTTTTTAGAGAGATCGGTTGTCGTAAGAGAAAAGTCAAGTGCCTTGTCTCCGACTTGCAGTTGTTTACCTGTAAAGGTTACAGGATTTCCGAGAAAAGTGGTCATGAAACTACTCCATTCTTTTTTCTTTTATTCTACCGAGAATTGTCAGATTTTTCCAATGATTTGACTGGAAAATGAAAACAAAAAAACGCCCGTTCATGTGAGAACGACGTTTTTTAATGGATTATTTTGCCAAACCTTCAGCAATCTTGTCAAGGTTGTATTTCATCATGTTGTAGTAGCTGTCGCCTTCTTTACCTTCTTCAGCGATTGAGTCAGTAAAGATTTGTGCGTAGATTGGGATATTTGTGTCTTGTGAAACAGTCTTCATTGGACGGTCATCGACACTTGATTCAACAAAGAGAGATGGAACTTTTGTTTGGCGAAGTTTTTCAACCAAGGTCTTGATTTGTTCAGGAGTACCTTCTTCTTCCGTGTTGATTTCCCAGATGTAGGCACTTGGGACACCGTAGGCTTTAGAGAAGTATTTGAAGCATCCTTCGCTGGTTACGATGAGTTTCTTTTCAGCAGGGATATTGTTAAATTTCTCTTTGGCTTCCTTGTCCAGTTTGTCTAGTTTCTCAGTATAGTCTTTGAGATTTTTTTCGTAGAATTCCTTGTTGCTAGGATCTTTTGCAATCAACTGTTTAGCGATATTTTTAGCATAAATCATCCCATTTTCAAGGTTGAGCCAAGCGTGTGGGTCTTCTTTGCCTTTCTCGTTTTGGCCTTCAAGGTAGATAACATCAACGTCTTCGCTGACTGCAAAGTAGTCTTTGTTTTCAGTTTTCTTGGCATTTTCGACCAATTTGGTAAACCAAGCATTGCCACCTGTTTCAAGGTTGATACCGTTATAGAAAATCAAATCAGCTTGAGAAGTTTTCTTAACGTCTTCAGGAAGTGGTTCGTATTCGTGTGGGTCTTGACCAACAGGAACGATACTGTGAAGGTCGATCTTGTCACCAGCGATATTCTTGGTAATATCAGCGATGATTGAGTTAGTCGCTACAACTTTTAGTTTTTGGTTTGTAGATGCTGTATCTTTTTTCCCGCTAGCACAGGCAGCTAATCCAATGATAGAAAGAAAAAGAACAAGCAAAGTACCTAATTTTTTCATTAGATTCCTCCAGAAGGGTTTCCCCGTTATTTAATGATTTTTTTGTTTTTCAGTTTCAAGTATCGTTGCTTAGGAGAGATAAAGAAACTGATTAGAAAGAAGCTGGCGGATGTGAGCACGATGCTGGATCCTGCTGCGAGATTGAAACTATAGCCGATAAAGAGCCCTACAACAGAAGCCAGAGCTCCTAGGCCTGAGGAAAGAAAAATCATGCTCTTTAGGCTATTAGCATAAAGGTAAGCCGTCGCAGCTGGGGTGATTAACATGGCCACGATAAGAATGGTTCCAACACTTTGCATGGCAGTGACTGACACAAGGGTCAAGAGCACCATGAGCAGATAGTGGTAGAAATTAACGGGCATTCCCATGGCTTTAGCCAGGAGCTCGTCAAAGGATGTAATCAATAGTTGTTTAAAGAAAATCCCGATAATCAAGAGAATCAATGCCCCCATACTAATGGTAACCCACATGTCCGTATCTTGGACAGCGAGGATATTCCCAAAAAGGATATGGAAGAGGTCTGTCGAACTCTTGGCAACACTAATCAAGATGACACCTAAGGCTAAGAAAGATGAAAAGGTAATACCAATGGCAGTGTCACTCTTGATGATAGAGTTTCCCTTGATGTAGGTAATGATGATGGAAGCCATCAAACCAAAGATGATCGCTCCAATAAAGAAATCAATTCCCAGGATAAAGGAAAGGGCTACGCCGGGCAAAACTGCGTGAGAGATGGCATCCCCCATGAGAGACATTCCACGCAGGATGATAAAACATCCCACAGCTCCAGCAACCACTCCGATGACAATAGCTGTGATCAAGGCGTTTTGTAGGAAATGGAAATTTTGCAATCCATTGATAAATTCTGCTATCATAGGTCACCTCCATTGAAAAAGAGTTTGCTACCATAAGCCTTTTTGAGATTGGCCTCGGTAAAGGTTTCTTCGGTCGGACCAAGGTCTATTAATTCTCGATTGAGAAGCAAAACTTGGTCGAAATAATGGGGGACTTTACTGAGGTCATGATGGACGATGAGAACTGTTTTACCAGCTTTTTTAAGGTCTCTCAGCGTATTCATGATAATCTCTTCACTAACCGAATCAATCCCGACAAATGGCTCATCTAGAAAGATGTAGTCAGCTTCCTGCACTAAGCAACGGGCAATCAAAACACGTTGGAATTGTCCTCCTGAGAGCTGGCTGATTTGGCGATCAGCATAGTCTGAAAGTCCAACGATTTCAAGTGCATCTGCCACTTTTTTCCAGTGGCTGGCCTTTAAAGTGTGAAAGAGCGGGATAGATGGATAGAGTCCCAGTGAGACACATTCCTTGACTTTGATAGGGAAATTGTAGTCGATATGGATTTTTTGCTCGACATAGGCAACTCGATTTAAAGATTTCTTGACTTCTTTGTCGTCGAGAAAGGCCTGACCTTCATGTGGGATAATTCCCAACATACCTTTTAATAAAGTTGATTTTCCAGCACCATTTGGACCAATAATTCCGGTAATCGTTGGTCCTTGGAGCACTAGTGAGATATCCTTTAGTGCCAACGTTTCTTTGTAGGAGACACTGAGGTGTTCAATACGTATCATAACAAATTCCTCCCTCCTGTATTTAATATACATTAAAAAAAAAATTAAGTCAAGTTAATTTTTTAAAAATTTAATAAAATAACAGTAAAATGAAAGATACAAGAAATTTATTTTTAATTGCATTCCCAAGTGTTTTTTGCTAAGCTAGGAATAAGTGAAAATATGAAAGCGAGAACAAGATGACACGTTATCAAGACGATTTTTATGATGCAATCAATGGAGAATGGGAAAAAACAGCTGTTATTCCAGCTGATAAATCTCGAACAGGTGGCTTTATTGACCTTGATGAGGAAATTGAAGAGTTGATGCTGGCAACTACGGACAAGTGGTTGGAAGGCGAAGATGTTCCAGAGGATGCTATCCTCTCAAACTTTGTTAAGTACCATCGTATGGTACGTGATTTTGACAAGAGAGAAGCAGATGGAATCAAGCCCGTTTTGCCAATGCTCAAGGAATACCTAGACTTGGAGAGCTTTGCAGATTTCACCAGCAAACTAGCAGAATTTGAACTAGCAGGCAAGCCAAACTTCCTTCCCTTTGGTGTATCACCAGACTTTATGGATGCCAGAACCAATGTTCTCTGGGCAAGTGCACCAGGGACGATTTTGCCAGATACGACTTACTACGCTGAAGACCATCCTCAGCGTGAGGAACTCTTGACTCTTTGGAAGGAAAGTACCACAAATCTTCTTAAAGCCTATGATTTTTCAGATGAGGAAATCGCAGATTTGTTAGAGAAGAGATTGGAATTGGACCGCCGTATCGCAGCAGTAGTCCTTTCAAACGAAGAAAGTTCAGAATATGCCAAACTCTATCATCCATACGCTTATGAAGACTTCAAGAAATTTGCCCCTGCCCTACCTTTGGATGATTTCTTCCAAGCCGTTCTTGGGCAAGTGCCTGACAAGGTTATCGTAGATGAGGAACGTTTCTGGCAAGCAGCGGATCAATTTTACAGTGAAGAAGCTTGGCCTCTACTTAAAGCAACCTTGATTTTGGCTGTGGTGAATCTTTCAACCAGCTATCTCACAGACGAGATTCGTGTCTTGTCAGGTGCCTACGGACGTGCCCTTTCAGGTGTTCCAGAAGCTCAGGATAAGGTTAAGGCTGCTTATCATTTGGCCCAAGGTCCTTTCAAGCAGGCTCTTGGTCTCTGGTATGCGCATGAAAAATTCTCCCCAGAAGCTAAGGCAGACGTAGAGAAAAAAGTAGCGACAATGATTGACGTTTATAAGGAACGCTTGGCTAAGAACGACTGGCTCACACCTGAAACGCGAGACAAGGCCATTGTCAAACTTAATGTCATCAAGCCTTATATTGGTTATCCAGAGGAATTGCCAGAACGCTACAAGGACAAAGTAGTGGATGAAACTGCCAGTCTCTTTGAGAATGCCCTAGCCTTTGCGCGTGTGGAAATCAAGCACAGCTGGAGCAAGTGGAACCAACCGGTTGACTACAAGGAGTGGGGAATGCCAGCTCACATGGTTAATGCCTACTACAATCCTCAGAAGAACTTGATTGTCTTCCCAGCGGCCATTTTGCAGGCTCCATTCTATGATTTGCATCAGTCGTCTTCTGCCAACTACGGTGGTATTGGTGCTGTTATTGCTCACGAGATTTCTCATGCCTTTGACACAAATGGCGCGTCCTTTGATGAAAATGGTAGCCTCAAGGATTGGTGGACTGAGAATGACTATGCTGCCTTCAAGGAAAAGACTCAGAAAGTTATCGACCAGTTTGATGGTCAAGAATCTTACGGAGCAAGGATCAACGGAAAACTAACCGTATCAGAAAATGTTGCCGACTTAGGAGGGATCGCTGCAGCCCTTGAAGCTGCCAAGAGAGAACCAGACTTCTCTGCTGAAGAATTCTTCCACAACTTTGCTCGTATCTGGCGCATGAAAGGTCGTCCGGAGTTGATGAAACTCATGGCTAGTGTCGATGTCCACGCGCCAGCTAAACTCCGTGTCAACATCCAAGTACCCAACTTCGATGACTTCTTTACAACTTATGATGTAAAAGAAGGCGACGGTATGTGGCGCGCACCAGAGGATCGTGTGATTATTTGGTAAGACTAAAACCAAGGATAGCATCCTTGGTTTTTTTGCTTGCTAGAAAAAGGGATTAAAAGTCTTTTCGTGAGCGATAGTCGTAGCTGGACCATGGCCGGGGTAGACGTCGTAGTTAGGAAGAGTGAAGAGTTGAGTCTGAATGCTATGGAGGAGTTGTTCCATGCTACCAGTAGGGAGGTCGGTCCGTCCGATGGTTTCGCGGAAAAGAGCATCTCCCGTCAAGACTAGATGGGCATCAGGAAAGACTAGGGAAACACCACCGATAGAGTGGCCTGGGGTTGGTAGAGCAGTAAAACGGAATTCTTCAAGCTGGTATTCTTCATGAAAAACAAAGGTGTGCTCAGCAGGTTTTGAGACCACATCTTCCATGTCATCATGTCGAGGGAGACCAGAGAGATTATCTACAGGTGTATAAAGCCAAGATGCTTCACTCTCTGCTACATAAACTGGGGGATTTCCAAAAGTATCTCTGACCAAGTCAAGACTCATAATATGGTCGTAGTGGGTGTGGGTCAGCAGAATCGCGCAGACTGGTTTGTTGATTTTCTCGATGGTCTTGCGAATGGCTTCCCAATGGCTACCTGGGTCAACCACAATCAGGTGATGGTCTCCCTCTATGTAGTAGGTGTTTTCATAGGCAACAGGATTGACAGTTTTATGGATTTTCATAGGATTTCCTCTCTCAAAGAATGTACTGATATCAGTATAACACAGAAGAGAAGGCTTAGGGTATTAGAAGTTCCGTCTTTTTTGATTCGTGGGCTGTATCTTTAGTTTCATTTTAAACCATTATAATTAAAAGTTTCAAAATGAAACCAGTCCACTTAAGTAAACACCTCATTAATACTGAATTTTTCAACTCTTAAATACTGAAACGGGTTAATCATTACTGAGTAGAAAAGAATGTCAAAAAAGGGAAGAACTGCCCCAAAGGTTAGAATTATCTGTCTAACTTTTTAGGGGCAGTACATCCAAGACTTTTTACTTATCCTTAGATAGAAAAGGGTTTTATCTTTAATTAATTATCATAAAATTGAGTTTTAAGCTTGCGGTTGGCTAAAATTGTTGATATAATGAAGGTATAAATTAATTTAAAGGAGATTCACATGGCTTTAATTCAATTAACACCAGAAGATCTACGTACATCTGCTCAAAAATACACTAGTGGTGCCGAAGAAGTAAGACAAGTTCTTCGTACATTAAGCAACGAACAAGAAACTATCAGAAGTAACTGGAAAGGTTCAGCTTTTGATAGCTTTGATCAACAGTTTACAGCATTGTCTCCAAAAATTGATGAGTTTGCGACCTTGCTTGATGAAATCAATGCACAGTTGCTTAAAGTTGCGGACATCGTTGAACAAACTGACCAAGATATTGCAGCACAAATTCATTAATTTGTTATAAGTGGCTTTAGGAGGGCGAGAGCCTTCCTATTTTTTATGACGGAGAAGATTTAAAGTAATATGAGGAAGAATAAAATTTTTAAATATATAGGAAGTAGTCTGTTAGCATTAGGATTGCTTGCACTAATGGTTTTTTTGAATCTATCTGTTCAAAAAAATACAACTATTCATAATGAGAATAGTGCAAAAACAAATCAACAGACCAAATTAAATGTGGCTATTGTAAATGAAGATAAGCCAGTCTATGTTGATACAAAAGAGTATAATCTGGGTGCTAGTTATGTAAAAAATATCGAGCGTGACAATTCACAAAATTGGTCTGTTGTGCCTCGTGGAGCCGCGGATGCTGGTCTAGAGAGTGGTAAGTATCAGCTCGTTCTAACTATTCCAAGTGATTTTTCTGAAAAAATACTCGATATTAACAGCATCAATGTTGATAAGACAACCATCAATTATAAGGTGAATGCGCAAGGAAATTTGCAAGTAGAAAATGATGCAAATAAACTAGCAAAAGACATTGTTGCTGATTTGAATGGTCAGTTAGTCGACATGTATATGGCTAGTATTTTGAACAACCTTTATACAGCACAAAAGAATGTTCAAGCTAGCTCGCAGATACAAGCAACCAACATCGGAAACTATCGTACGAACTTATATGGGACAGCTATCAATTCTAAAAATCTTTTCCCAACTCTCTATACGATGTCTAGTTCATCAGTTGACGCCAACAGTACTTTAAAGACAGGTTTGGAGAGCTACTCTCAGATTTTTGGTCATTTCGATGTTTCACAGATTGCCTATGGTGAAAAGTTTGGTACTCTGCTTAAGAATAGGGCCCTTGAGAAGGAAAATCATGCGGATGTTATCACTGGGCTCATCTCTAAGAGTCGAGAAGACGTTCAGAAGCAAGTTGAAGCTTATCAGAAATTAATTGAAGCTCAAGGCAGTCTGACTGCGAATATAGATGGAACAGCAGCATCCTCTGATGGTACGTCATCTGAAGTTGGACCTTCCTATAAAACAGTAGCAGAAAGCATCAGAAAAAAGATTGATAGTTTACAGACCAATCTAACAGATGAAAGAACCAAGTTTGAAAATCATAAAAAGGATATTCATAACTTTATTGATGAGAAATTAGCCACTTACTATGGAACAAGTGAGAAGAGCAAAATCACTCTTGATCAATTTTTGGATAAAGCTGCAAATAAGGACCTAGAGAAGGCTGAAGAATCTCTCAAAAAGCAGTTGGCTTCTGCAATCTCAGAATTACCAAAAGAAGATTTTAGTGGAAAAGAATTTAGTGGTTTTGGTATGACACCGATCACAATTCCTTCTGTAGACTATACATATTTAAAAACAATCAAAGAGCCTAGTGACGAAATCAATTCGACTGATTTGAAGAATTTGGAAAATCAGGCAATCACGAGTACGAGTGCTGTTGGACGAACAGGAACAAAGGCTAAGGTATCATGGAAAGCTGAAACAGGAGTGACAGTTCACTCAGTCACTTATGATGGCACACCGGTTGCCTTAGGCCAAGAGATTGATTTGAAGACTGGTGGGACTTTCAAAGTAGCCTATAGCGTTGCAGCTCCAACTCCAACTACAAGTTCAACTGGGACTCCAAGTCCAGCTCCAAAAGCAGAGCTAAAATCAATTGATATTTCCTTGAATGATGTCCAAGCAGCTAGTGCACCAGTAGATGTGTTAGCCGTTCAGAAAGCAGCAGTTTCTTACGGACAAAAGGTTCAGAAAATAGCTTCTGCCTACCAAAAGGTAGAAGCACTAAAACAAGCATACAATACCGTCAAAGGGTTAAAAAACAGTAATGTGTCTATGGCATTATCAGATATTTGGTTTGAAGCGATTAGTTCAAATCTGAAGAAGTATGAAGATAGCTTAACCACACCTGCTAGCGATACAGATACAGATGGTACTAAAGGGAAAGTAGATAAAGCCTTATCAGAATTGACTACTCTGAAGCCTGTTCTAGAAAAAAATGTGCAAGATATTTTGACTACCAATCAAGAATTGGATACCAAAATAAAGGACCAATTTGAGAAGTACAAACAGTTAAAAGAGAAACTAGAGAATTTAGAAAAAGCACAAGACGGAGGAAATAAAGCCTTTGAAGCTACTGATAATCAATTAGCTGCCCTAAATTCTGATTATGTAGCTCTCTTATCTGAAACTAAGGGTGTGAAGGAGTCTTCTCAAAGCAATGTTAAGGCGGCTGAGTCTGTTAATGAGACTTTAGGTAATTTCAATCGTGAATTGTCAAACGCTCAAACAAGTACTGAAAAGTTGTCTCAAGATGCTGACTCCTTGATGACGCAGTTTAATGAAGAATTGACTAATAATGGAAACTTTGTAGAATCCTTCGTGAAGGTTTTGAATAATGCCTATGAAAATGGGGTACCAAACGAAGTATTGCTGAACTTCTTATCCAACCCTGTTGCTCAAAATTCTACTTCAGTAAAAGCGACTGTCAATGTTTACCGTCCGTTTACATGGATTTTACTATTGGAGATTGTTAGTCTCTTTACAGCTTATCTATTTGCAACTCAAAATATTATTCGAAAAGTTAAAGATAAGTTCAAACTAGATAAGCTACATGATACGGATATTATGACAGTTGGGCTACTCTCTATTTTAGCTGTAGTAGTTGGTCTAGTAGTTGGTATTGTATCGAGTGCACAGCTTCATGTTGGCCGTGAATACCAACCGTCATGGGTCTTGCTGATTGTTTTAGCTACGTTAGTACTGATTCAAGGACAGTATTTATTGCTCAAACATTTCCGAGTGATTGGAATGGGTCTTGCCTTCTTTATGATGATTAGCTTTGTCTATCTATCGAATGCAATTGGGACAACGGCTAGTCTAACAGGCTTCCCAGCATTTATCAAACATCTCAATGCTTTATCAATATTAGAAGCTTTACTCTCAGGATATTTTGATGGGCAACCAGCAAACATTTTAGCATTTGTTGCAATGACGATTGTCGTGGCTGGATTACTTGTTATGAATATTTTTATCAAAGAAAGAAGCTTTTGGCCTCAAGTATTTCAAACTGAGAAAGAATAGGAAATGAAAAAAATAATTCTTTTACTTCTTACCTTAGTAGCATGTGCAGCAGTCTCAATGGCTGCTGCAGATGATTTGAAAGATAATAGTCTCCAGATTGATGACTCCCGACTTGAGAAGAAAGAGGGATTAAAATTTGGATTGCAATCTGAACAAATCAAGGAGCTTTTTAACGAAGCGACTCAAAAGAAGTTGCAAGATATACAGCAGTATCAAGAGGAACAGTTGATCACAGAAAGGGGCCAACTGTTTTCTGCTATACAGGGACCAGTTAAAAAAACTCCTGAAGAGCAGTTGTTTCAACCAAATTCAAAAAAAATAGCTAAATTTCAAACAAATATAGGCCAGGTAGAAAAAAGTGGATTAAGTGACTTTCTTCCAGAGATATTCTATATAGCATTAATTTTCTTGCTTTTTGGAGCAACCGCTGTGATGAGTTATCGTGTGATGGTAGAGGGAATGGATTAAACTTTTAGTAAATCTATCAAGGCAGCTTAGTGAGAAAGAAGACAAATCAGATACAGGAGGCATGTAAGAAGTGGAGCAACATATCAATATTACCCTACGCCTGAAAGAAAGGGATGTGGATATTCGTATTCCACGTCGGATTGAAGTGCGTCGATTAATCCGAGAAGTGGATACCATTTTTAATCCAGGTAAGAAGCGAAAAAAATATCAACTACGAGTTGTTAATAAGGGCTTGTTGCTTGATGAGGGTAAGTATCTGTCGGATTATCCAATGACGACAGGAGATTTAGTAGAGATAGAGGAGATATAGGTGACTGAGGAAAAATTTGTATTTGGTGAACAGCCATTTATCTATGAAAAAAATGAAACAACTTGGCAATTGAGCCTTAAGCGCTCAGATGTAGCGAGTCAGGATTTGCGGGAGCTCCTGCTTTTGGATTTGCATCATCCGCTCTTTTTGGAACAGACCATGGAGGCAGATGAGGATAGTGTGACGTTTAGGTATCAGCTAGAGCCTCATGGTCTTCGTTATGAAGAAGTGAAGAGCCGAACCATTTCAGAGCGGATTCGTTTGGCCCTAAACGTTTTTCGTTTAGAGGGAGCCTTGGAGTTGCCAGTGACCTTCCTTTTGCATCCAGCAAATCTCTTTATTACCAAGGATGCTCAGGCTAAGATTGCTTATCGTGGAATTCCTGATCTGATGGTTCCTCAAACAATATCCCCAGAAGATTTTTTACGTCAGGCTAAGTGTTTTACTGTAACTCTATTTAGGGATTTGGACTTTATGGACCTTTACAATGGTTCCTTGGAATTAGAGACCTTGCCAGACTTTTTAAATGACCTGTGTCAGGCAGATGACATTGCAACAGCAGTTGCTATTTTGGAACGATATTATGTAGAGAAATCTGCGAAAGAACAGGCGGATTTGGTCTTGGTTCCAAGTAGACGGCATCGTGTATTTAAGCTTGCGACGATTTGGTTGACAGCGAGTGTTGTTTTGTTAATCGTTCCACTCATCTATCTGATTTTTGTGCAAAATCCTTTCAAAGAAAAGATGTTGCAGGCAGATACGGCCTTTATCAAGGTGGATTACAGTGGTGTGATTACAGAGTTAGAAGGGATTTCCCCTTCCAGTCTTCCTAATACGCAAAAGTATGAGTTGGCCTATTCTTATATTCAGGGATTGGAATTTTCTTCAGACCAAAAGAAGGTCATCTTGAATAATGTTACCCTCAAGTCGGATGAACTGTACCTGACCTATTGGATTCAAGTTGGGCGTAATCGTTTTGAGGATGCCCTTGATACAGCGAAGCGGATCAATGACAGTGATTTGATTCTCTATGCTTTGACCCAAGAAATCAAGCAGGTTCGTGAGGATGGTCAGTTGTCAGGGAAGGATCGCGAAAGCAAATTGAATGCTTTGGAAAGCGAGTATAAGAAATACTGGGATAGTCGTAGCGCCCTCTTGACTAGTGAGTCTAGCTCAAGTGCGAACTCTGGTGCTTCCAGTCAAGCGGATAAGACATCTGAGACCAAGCCATCGTCAGAGAAAAAGCCTAGCGCTTCCTCAAGCAATTAAAGGAGACCAAGGAGAGCATATATGACAAAAGAGATCATTTTCTATAGCCTGGGTCTACGCTATGAAGTCGAGCTAGGAGCTGATAAGACCGTCTTGATTGGTACAACCGAAAAAGCGCAGGTCCATCTCCCTCAACAGACTGTTCCCATTCAACTTAAGATTGATGGGGAGGATATTTTTTATCAGTATGGGGAAGAAACGGGCCTTTTGAAGGAAGGACTAACTCTGGGGGAAGTCGTCTTTTACCTTCGCGAGGGAGAGACACGAATTTATGATCTATTGGACTTATCCGAGTTTCAGATTGCTTCACAGAAAGATGCACTGATTAGACTAGATGAAACGATTGACCTCCTACTCCAAAAGTTTCAAAATCAATGGAGGTTGACACGATTGAAGGGAGCCTTCTATCGAAACAATCGTTTGGAGTTAGAGGACCAGCAACTGCTTCACTTTGGAGATGAGCTGAGTATTGGGGGAGTGACGATTAAACTCTATCCAGATGAAGTTTGGATTCAAGGGCCTGCACAGGTCGGAAGCCAATTGCCGCTAAGAGAGCCCTCTCGTTATGGCTTTTATGAGGATTATCCAGATTATCACCGTTCACCACGTATCATCTATCGTGGGAGTGAGGATAAAATCTTGATCAATCCTCCAGGACAGGAACCGAGTAAACCCAGTGATGAACTGTTAAAACTAATCATTCCTCCCCTTATGATGATTGGGGTCACTGTCCTCATTACCCTTGTCCAACCGCGAGGTATCTATATACTCGCTACGGTCGGGATGTCAGCTGTCAGCTTGATTTTTTCAGTTCGTGGTTTTATCAAAAACCGTAAGAAGTATAAGGCGGATAAGAAGGAGCGGGTTGACCTGTATCATCTCTATTTGAAAGACAAGGCCATGGAATTGACCCGTCTGGAGCGGGAACAAAAAGAAGGGATGCATTACCATTTTCCGACGGTTCTGGAATTGACGGATTTGGTTGAGAGCTACAACCATCGGATTTACGAAAAGACTCCTTTGCATTTTGACTTCCTATACTATCGTTTGGGGTTAGGAAAACTTCCTACCAGCTATGAGTTGAGTTATGGTCAACAGGAGCGAAGCGGGAAGAAGGATGCGTTGGAAGAAGAGGGCTATGCGCTTTATAGCCGTCATAAAAAGATTCCAGATATGCCTATTCCAGCGAATCTCAGCCATGGACCAGTGGGGTATGTCGGACCTAGAAATCTCGTCTTAGAACAGCTCCAGCTGTTGGTTATGCAGTTAGCGACTTTCCACTCTTATCACGATGTGCAGTTTATTACCATCTTGCCTGAAGAGGAGAGAGACCAATGGTCTTGGATGCGGTGGCTTCCGCATGCCAAGCTACAAGAGCTGAATGTCCGTGGTTTTGTCTACAACCAACGGACACGGGATCAAGTTTTAAACAGTTTGAACCAAATCTTAAAACTGCGCCGTACCCAAAAAGAAGAAGCCTCCCATAAGGAGAGCACGCTTTTCCATCCCCATTATGTGGTTTTAGTGACCGATGAAAAACTGATTTTGGACCACGTGATTATGGAGTTCTTTACCGAAGATCCGACAGAATTAGGCTGTTCGCTGGTCTTTGTGGAGGATGTGATGAGTTCCTTGTCTGAGAATATCCAGACAGTCATCAACATCAAGGACCGTAATACGGGCCAACTGGTCATGGAAGAAGGGGTCTTGAAAGAGACGGACTTCCGCTTGGATCATTTTCCAGCAGATTATGACAAGGAGCGGATTGCCCGTACCTTGGCACCGCTCAACCACCTCCAAAACCTCAAGAGTTCAATCCCAGACTCTGTGACCTTTATGGAAATGTATGGGGTAGAGACCTTTGAGGACTTGCAGGTATTGAGTCGTTGGAAAAAGAACGCCCCTTATAAGAGCTTGGCTGTTCCAATCGGTTTACGAGGCAAGGAGGACTTGGTTCAGCTCAACCTCCATGAAAAGGCCCATGGCCCACATGGTTTGATTGCAGGGACGACGGGTTCAGGGAAGTCTGAAACCATCCAATCCTATATCCTGTCTCTTGCCGTCAACTTCCACCCTCATGATGTGGCTTTCTTGTTGATTGACTACAAGGGTGGTGGGATGGCTAATCTCTTTAAAAACCTGCCCCACCTCTTGGGAACTATTACCAACTTGGATGGAGCCCAATCCATGCGGGCTCTGGCTTCAATCAATGCGGAGATCCATCGCCGGGAACGGCTCTTTGGAGAGTTTGAAGTCAACCATATCAATCAATACCAGAAGAAATTTAGAAACGGAGAAGCAACCGAGCCCCTGCCTCATCTCTTTCTCATCTCGGATGAGTTCGCGGAGCTCAAGGTTAACCAGCCTGATTTTATCAAGGAGCTGGTGTCTATCGCTCGGGTCGGGCGTTCCCTCGGAGTTCACTTGATTCTAGCCACGCAGAAGCCATCAGGTGTGGTGGATGACCAGATCTGGTCCAACTCACGCTTTAAGATTGCCCTTAAGGTGGCGGATCGTTCGGACTCCAATGAAATGCTTCATACGCCGGATGCGGCCGAGATTACCCAGACGGGTCGTGCTTATCTGCAGGTCGGAAATAATGAAGTCTATGAACTCTTCCAGTCAGCTTGGTCAGGGGCAGACTACCAGCCGGACAAGGACGATATGGGGATTGAGGATCACACCATCTATCTAATCAATGAATTGGGTCAATATGAAATCTTGAATGAAGACCTATCTGGTTTAGAAGAAGCCGAAGAAATCAAGGAAGTTCCGACAGAGTTGGATGCGATTGTGCAGCATATCCAAGTTCTGTGTCAGGAACAAGAAATTCCTCCAGTACCCCAGCCATGGTTACCTCCACTCAAAGAGCGCATTGCGCTAGAGGAGCTGGAAGCAGTGCAGCCAGCGGTTGCTTGGGAAGAAGAGAAATCCCTTTCCTTACTACTTGGGATGGCGGATATCCCGCAAGCCCAGAAGCAGGAAGCCGTCTCTATCAACCTCTCCAAGGATGGGCATGTCCTTCTTTACGGAAGTCCGGGTACAGGGAAGACCACCTTCCTTCAGACAGCTGGTATGGACTTGGCGAGAAAGCACAATCCCAAGGCTCTTACTATGTACTTGATGGACTTTGGGACCAATGGATTGGCGCCCTTGTCCAAGCTTCCGCAGGTGGCAGACACCATGCTTTTGGATCAGGCAGAGAAGATTTCTAAGTTTGTGCGGATCATGGAGCGCGAACTTAATCGTCGTAAGAAACTCCTAGCGGACTATGGTGTAGGGACTTTAGAGCTTTACCGAGAGGCTAGTGGCCAGCAAGAGCCGTCTATCGTTATCCTCTTAGACAGCTATGAGGCCATCAAGGAGGAGGCTTATGAGGCAGAACTCTTTAAACTCTTGGTGCGCATCTCTCGTGAAGGTCTCAGCATCGGAGTGCATCTCTTGATGACAGCGAGTCGACAGTCCAACCTTCGGGCTCAACTCTACTCGAACTTCAAGCACCAGTTGAGCCTGCCACAGAATGATGTGAGCGAGGTACGAGCAATCGTGGGCTCGACGCCCCTTGCCATGACCATGGAAGACATCAAGGGCCGGGCACTCATGAAACGTGAAGAGGTGGATGTAATCCAGCTGGCTCTCCCAGTCTCTGGAGCCAATGACACCCAAGTCCTCAACAACCTGCGCCAGGAAGTCGCTTCTCTCCAAGAAGCTTGGACAGGACAGCGCCCAAGTGCCATCCCGATGGTACCAGAGGAGTTGACTATGGATGTATTTCTCAATCTGCCTACGACTCAAGAAGCAATTCAGAATCGTGAGTTGCCGATTGGTTTGGAGTTTGAAATGGTACAGAGTATTGCTATTTCGTTTAATCAATTAAAAAGCTTGATTTATCTGTCTGATTCTGCTGAGTCATTAGAAAATCAAACACATCATTTATTAAATACATCACTCTGTTTTGGAAAGAAATTAAGAGTGATGCTTGTAGATCCACTGGAGGAATATAGATCTTATAGTGAAAAAGTGTCAACGTATATTAGTAGTAAAAAAGAGATTTCTGAAATAGCTCAACAATTAATATTTGAGGTGAATCGCCGACTGGAAGGAGACTTATACTCTGATTGGTTGATTTTTATGCCAAATATAAAAGTAATTGTTGAACATGGTCTGTCAGAAAAAGATTTGGACTTTTTATTCAAAAATGGTTTGCGGGTAGGATTGCATTTTGTAATTGGTGGTGAGCATTCATATATTGGGAATAACATCCATGAAGTTCCGAAATATCTTAAATCCAATGCGCAGTGGGTTATGTTGGGGATGCGTTTAATGGATCAAATGTTTTTAGATAAACCTTATAATAATAGAGAAGCTCGACTAGAGTTGGATGAGGTTTATCTGCATGATCGTAAACAAGCCGTTAAATTAAAAATTACTAAAAATGACTAATTTGGAGGGATTCGTATGTCACCAATACAAAGTAAAGAAGAAGTAGCTAGTTCTATTGCATCTGGAATTGCTAGCTCATCTAGTAGTATTATATCTGGAAATAAAGTTGATTTAGATCAATCGAGTGAGTATCCAGGAAATAGTACAGCTGCGGAGAAGATTCCTAAAGAAGCTGAGTACGCGTCTTCTATTGCAGAGGTTTTAAATGGATTTGTTTCACGGATACAGAGTACAGCCGCTGAATTTGTAGCAGTGGATAGTCAGCTTGCTGCAGACATAGATACCAATACTTCTGTGCTACCTCAAACAAGTGCAGTTCCAAAGAATAATACTACATTTGTTCCAAATACGAGCTATTTTTCAGAAGAGGAATAATGAAGACACTAACATTAGAAGAAATCGATAATAAATCAAAAGCACTGGATAATTCTCTAAATCAACTAAGTTTGGAGAAGAAGAAGTTTATTCGCAAAGAAAAGGAACTATTTGAAATGCATCGACAAAGTTTGCTTCCATTGCGACAAATCTTAGAATTGCCACTATCGTCAAAAGATTATCAAACTTATCAAGATTTGATAATGGACATAGGCAGTGTAGGTGCATTAGTAGAAGCGTGGTCGGAGGAACGAAAAGACTCAATCAAGAAACAAGAAGACCGGTTGGAAAGAGAGTTAGATGAACTCTCCCATGCTCGAAAGAAATTAATGATAGAACAGGAGTCGCAGAAGTAATATGGTAAAAATGGTATTAGGATCTTCTGATACGCAGGGTCAGACAATGGCTTCTGTAGGAGAAGCTAGAATAGCTTCCTACGATCAAGCAATTTCTGCATTATCAGCATTTGATAATGCAGGAGATTTGCAAGGGGCAGCCTATGATAGTGGTAAACAATATGGTATGAATGTAATCACTCCCTTGCTCAAGGGAGCTATCATGTACTCAGAATTAGTAAGCGAAGCTGTTCCAGGTCTTTCCTCAAAATATCGTTCAGAAGTTGGAGATGATGACCTTGATTCAGAGGTACTTGAGAGTGAAATCCGTAGTCTTGAATCTAGTCTTCATAGTATTAGAGGAATGTACAATGCTATGGTTGGAGACGAATCTACAAGTGCAAGCACTTTAAGTAGTCTTTCAAATCGTATGGATGATCTCCTAAAACAAAGAAATGAAAAAATAGATAAGCTCCGTAAGCTAAATATGTTTGCTGGAAGTTCCAATGACGTTTTTTCTGTAGGGGAAGGTAGTAGCTTAGTTGATAACTTAGCTCAAAATCTCCAAACGGGCTTAAGTCAAATCCAAACAGAATTTGCAAGTTTTAGTGGTACTTTTCCCAAGCACTCTGTGCATACTCTGGGATGGGCACAGAATATCGAGGGTGAGTGGGAAAATAAGGTTAAGATTGACGGAGATTATAAGAATGTCCTCAAAAAAATTGAGGATGGTAAGGGACTGACAGAGAAGGATATGGAGGTAATTCAATCCTATAAAAAACGTCATCCAAGTAAAGAGTTACCAGATACATTAGTTAATGCCATTGAGCAATACATCTATGAAAAGACATTAGCTGAAGCACTTGGTGATGATGGTGTTAAGTACAATACAATGAATTTGTATGATGCAATTACGGCAATCTCAGATAATGACTGGTTTAAGAGAGGAGCCCAAGTACTTGGATTAACACCGAAAAACTTGACTGAGGCTTTCCTACAATCGGACGGTGTCATAGGATTGCTGGGATCGGTTGATAAGGGGACAAAAGGTAGAAAATTTGTAAGTGGTGTAATGAGTACCATGGCTTGGTATGAATCATTAGGAAATAAGGGAGGGACACTGAAAAAGATTTTCGATGGTATTTCTGATATCGCAAGCCCTGTAGAAACTATTGTAAAAAAAGGATTGGAAGGTGCCAGAGATGCTGGAATGGCGAAATTTGGCAAGTATATAAAAGGGGGAGAAGAGGTAACAGGCTTATTAGGAAAAGGGCTCAAATATTTCCCAAAAGTAGCTAAGGTTCTGGGGAAAGTAGGTACAGTAATGACGTTTGCTGATCTTGGGATTACAGCGATTTCTAGTGGAGTAGACGAATATAGCAAAACTAAGGATATAGGAAGAGCTGCTGGGAAAGGTGCACTTTCAGCTATAGCTAGCGTGGGTCCATTAGAAGGAGCAACCATCGGAGGAGCAATAGGTGGTCTCCCAGGAGCAGCTGTTGGAGCAGTTGTTGGAGGTGTTATTCAAGGTATAAAAGCATGGAAGCCGAAATTTTTTGATGATCCTGTTAAAGGAACGAAAGAGATTATAGATGATGTTGGTAACGGTATAAAAGGAACTGTTAAAAATATATCTAATTTTATGGGTGGAATCGGTAAGGCATTAGGAGTTGGGTGAAAAGTATGAGAAAGAAATCAATTTTTAAAGCAAGTTTTGAAGAGAGTTTAAATTTGGAGGATGATGGTTTTTTGCAGTATCAGAAACAAGATTATTATAATAAACTTGGGAAAGCCTTTAAGAAAGGGAAACCCTCTTTTTGGTTTGGTATTAAAACTTTTATTCTTAGTCTGTTGTTTCCGATAGGTGCAAATTTCATGCTCCTTGCTGTTACCCTATCATTCCAAAATTCTGATCCTAAAGATTTAAGGTTACCAGTTTCTCAGTATCCTTTGCTAACAGTCGAGCTTTATTTAATTTGCTTGTTAATTTGGTTGTTATTGGTATTAATGGGTAAATTCTTTAAACGGACGTTTATTCTCCCTTATCGTTATCGATTTCATATTATAACTTTTATGATATGGTTTGTGTTTGAATTTAATTTGCTGGCAACAACTATCTCTTTACCTATATTATCAATATGGGGGATCTTAGTACTTTTGGGGCTTCAAGTATTGTTGACTTATGTAATGTTAAGAACAGAGCTTAGAAGTTTGAAAAAACGAATGTATGGAGAAGTTAAGTCACCTACCTTACAAGATAAAATTGCCAAAGGTATTGCTATTTATGGAGCAGGTATATTGGGCTTAGCTGTGATTGTTAATTATATTTTCAAAGCTTTTTCTATTAATTTTTCACATTCCGTAACTGTTTTAGGTCTCTTTATATTTTGGATTCTATTAAATATTGGTATAATCGCCATGATTGTATTTATGGAGTTTCCTTTCTTTTTAGAAGGCTATTACAAATGGAAATATCCTGAAGAGTATCGTGAGTGGGAAGGAAAATCAGTGGAAGAATGGTATGGGAAAAAATATTTAAAAAAACACAAGGAGTTATTAAAAAATGAATAATAAAAACAAAAATAAAAATAAAGAATTATTACCGTTAGGTAGTATTGTCTATCTTCAAGAAGGAACGCAGAAATTAATGATTATTGGTCGTGGAGTTATCTTTGACGACGAGGAAACTGGAGAAAAAGCATTTGCTGATTATATGGGTGTTTTGTACCCAATGGGCTTTCAAACGGAATCGACGCTTTTCTTTCAACATGAAAATATTGACAAAGTCGTTTTTGTAGGCTATTCAGATGAGGAAGAGGAGCGTTTTTCAGAAATTTATAGAGAATGGACGAAAACACTCACAGTTCCTAAGAAAGAGATAAAATAGAATTACAGTGGAGTAACTATCATAGATTCTCTATATTGGACGTAGTAATGCTAATTCTGTCTTTTTGCTGAAAGTTTTAAAACCATTAAAAAGTGTAACAAAATTCGAATAAACTATATTTTTAGAGATTGTTGAAAAAATCACTATGCTTTAAATAAAAATCAAAAACGAGGAGCTACTTTATCATTAAAGTAACTTCTCGTTTTTTGTCTGTTCTATGTCGTAAGATGAATTAGCGTGGCTATAAGCCTAAATTCATGATGCAAAAATATAGCTTTGTTTCTATGGGAAGAGGGCTGTTTTGATATTGTGGTATAATGGAACAAGAACATTTTTTTCTAGTACCTTGAAAATTCTATATTTTTCGCTTATTTATCTGCTCCGCTAATTCCAAAAAAATATCTTGTCCCTTGCCGTCAATTTTCATACTCATGATGTGGCCTTCTTGTTGATCGACTACAAGGGTAGGAGAAGCTAGAATAGCTTCCTACGATCAAGCAATTTCTGCATTATCAGCATTTGATAATGCAGGAGATTTGCAAGGGGCAGCCTATGATAGTGGTAAACAATATGGTATGAATGTAATCACTCCCTTGCTCAAGGGAGCTATCATGTATACAGAATTGCTGAGCGAAGCTGTTCCAGGTCTTCCCTCAAAATATCGTTCAGAAGTTGGAGATGATGACCTTGATTCAGAGGTACTTGAGAGTGAAATCCGTAGTCTTGAATCTAGTCTTCATAGTATTAGAGGAATGTACAATGCTATGGTTGGAGACGAATCTACAAGTGCAAGCACTTTAAGTAGCCTTTCAAATCGTATGGATGACCTCCTAAAACAAAGAAATGAAAAAATGGATAAGCTCCGCAAGTTAAATATGTTTGCTGGAAATTCCAATGACGTTTTTTCTGTAGGGGAAGGTAGTAGTTTAGTTGATAACTTAGCTCAAAATCTCCAAACGGGTTTAAGTCAAATCCAAACAGAATTTGCAAGTTTTAGTGGTACTTTTCCCAAGCACTCTGTGAATACTCTGGGATGGGTACAGAATATCGAGAGTGAGTGGGAAAATAAGGTTAAGATTGATGGAGATTATAAGAAGGTTCTTGAGAAAATAAAAGATGGCAAAGAACTCTCTGAGGATGATGTGAAAGCGCTCGAAGCTTATCGAAAACGCTATAGAAGGAACCTTCCTGATAGCGTGAATAATGCTTTGAAGAATTATGTTGAAAAAGAAACCAATGATCTTGTAAAAATGATATCAAATACTTTAGAGGCATATAAAAGAGGAGAAATTAGCGAAGAAGCTATAAATGATGTTTTTAATTTCCTACAACAAAATGGTATAAATATTTCTCTAGAAGATCTCAAAAAAACATCTGGAAAACTTTTAGAAGATAGTTTAATCTCAAAATTGAGTGATAAATGGTCTGAGTTAGCGACAGAATATTACACCTCTTACATGCTTCCATATCAAGTTCCATATTTAATCAATGGCTTAAAATCACAGATTGGGAATACACTAACGAAATATGGATTAAGTGCACTTCTATCAACTGCACCTGGATCTACAGTTAATAAAATAGTGGGAGAAAGCATTGAAAAAATTGGAGATGCTGTAATACCGTTTGTTAATAAACTGAGTGGATTCTTAGGAGATGCTAAATTTGCAAAGGCATTACCATTTGGATTAGGAGCGGGACTTGACTTTGCAGGGCAATTGTTAGGTGGTGAAGAACTTGGAGATGCAGCAATTAAGACAGGTGGGCATCTTGGAGTATCATTGTTAGCTACAGCATTATTAGGTCCAGGAGGATGGGCTTTTGGTGCAACAGTGGTGGGATCAATGGCTTTTGATTACCTATATGATAAATATGGGGATAAAGTCGTGGAATTTTCTGGTGATGTTTGGGATGGTACAAAGAAAGTAGTAGGTGATACGATGAAATCTGTCAGTGATACAGCTGAGAAAATATGGGACAGTGCGGGAGATGCAGTTAATGGATTTTTCTCGGGATTAGGTAGTGTTTTTAATTAATAAATTAACGGAGAAATTTTAATTATGAAAATATATATTGGTTATTTGGATTCGAAATGGATTTATTTTGATGAAGAAAACGAAGTATTTCAATATCAAGATCAAAAAAATAGTTCTAATTGGATTATGGTTGCTGCTCCACTTGCAGTCTTTCTTTTAAAAGGAATTGCAAGTGCTTTAAATTCAGCCTTTGGGACATTATCGTATACGATTAATATCAGTATTGCAATGATTGGAACTCTGATAGTTTGCGGAATGTTGATGATAGCGAAGGTGAGAAAAAAAAATCCGAGAACTGGTTGGAAAACAGTTGTTTTGAAGGAAAAAGAACTCAAAACGCTATTAGTAAAGGTGATTTCAATTTTTATTATTAAGATTCTTTTTATTATTTTAGGGATTTATTTTTTAGTTACTTATATTAGAGAAACCGATTTTTTGTGTCTGATGATATATCTACTTGCTTTTGCTTGTGTTATGCATTTTCATCAGGAATTTAAGACAAGTAAAATTAAAAAAATATTGAAAAAACAAAAAATATTGTTAAATGGTTTGGGAGATTCATAGTAGGCAGGGAATAAATATTTCATTGCAAGCAAACTTAAGATATATGTAAAACTTTTTAAATTTAAAGAAAAGTTATTATATTTATATAAAATTATCCTTAGAGGAGATGTATAAAATGACTAACTTATTACCTATTGGTACTGTTGTTCGCCTTCATAATGGAACGATTGATGTGATGATTATAGGTAGATTTCCATTGTACAATCAAGAGGGTACAATTGGCTATTTTGATTATGTAGCATGCCTATATCCAACAGGGGCAGCAAATGAAGAACTCTTATATTTTAACCAAGAGAATATTGAAAAGGTGGTATTCGAAGGATATCATTCGGAAAAAGAAGATGAGTTACAAGAATTATTCAAGAAACAAAAGGATAGTATTAAATATCCAAAATTGAAGGTATAATTTAGTTTATAGGTTTATTTCCAAAACAATAAACTTGCTAACTTTCATTCGTGGAGGATCTATATTAAAATTGTAAAACTATTTGTTGCTTGGCTCTTTATCAACTGTAGTGTGTTGATGAAAAGTGAACATTGAGAGAGTACGGGATTCGTTCTCTCTTTTTTATACTCTCAACTCTCTATTTAGTGGCTAACTTGAAAGTAAATAAAGTTTTAAAACCATTAAAAAGTGTAACAAAATTCGAATAAGCTATATTTTTAGAGATTGTAGAAAAAATCACTATGCTTTAAATAAAAATCAAAAACGAGGAGCTACTTTATCATTAAAGCAACTTCTCGTTTTTGTTTGTTCTATGTCGTAAGAAACTCCTAGCGGACTATGGTGTAGGGACTTTAGAGCTCTACCGAGAGGTTAGTGGTCAGCAAGAGTCGGCTATTGTTATCCTCTCAGTGTACCGCACCACGCTTCAAGTCAAGCGCGATAGAGAAGCTGGTGTGGTACAGTATCAGAAAGTATTTTTATACCTTAACGATTTTTCCAAGCTTGGTAGCGAGTATCAATCAAGAGTTGGGTTAAGCGTCCCATGGTTTCTCTTTCTTCAGGAGTGAGGGATTGGGCTTGGATAAAGAGATGGTGAATGTGTTCAATGACCTTGAAGGAAGAAAGGTCGTTGATAGAAGAGATGCCTGCATCAAGAATGATTCCAAAAAAGAGATCGAAGTAGAGCTGCAATTCTTCGTCAGGAACTGTCTCAACCCATTCCTTGAAAGTAGTATCGACTTGTTGGCTGTCACTATTGGTCTCATCCAGTTGGACAAAGTGTTTGTCTTCAACTTGCCAACTAAAGGTGTCGTGCTGGGCGATACCACCTAGGGCAGTGCTTCGAACGACGATTTTTTTATCAGGAATTTCCAGCATCATACCGATGATAGAACCTTGTGGGATAAACACTTTCGTTCTTTCCATCATGTTTTGATAGCCTGGTGTTTCGGTTAGTTCCTTGTGAAGTCCAGGTGCATCAAAAGTATAGACAGAGATAATGTTTTTCTGCAAGTTTGGATCAAGTTGACTGGCAGCATAGACGGCTAGATTGCCCCCTTTTGAGTGTCCTGCCAGAATAACTTTTTGGTTAGGATGTTGAGCAAAAAAGTCCTGTAAATACTGAAGGGCGTGTTTTTGAGCTGGGATTTCCGTCATATAGGTCATATGGAAATCTTCTTTCCAACCAATGATACTATCATCCGTCCCACGAAAAACAAGCACATAGGTATCGAGACTGATACGATAAGTCATGGCTGCAAACTGTTTTTGCAATTCAGGATCAATATCATTGATAAAGTTTGATAGTTTGCAATTTTTAAACCGTTTGTGTTGAGCGAGTTGATCCAACAACTGGAGGCGGTTCTTATTGGTCAGCATCGTCGTTTCTCTAGGGATTTGAGGTGCAAGAACTATGAGGCGCTGGGGTTCTTGGGTGACTACACCATCAAAAGTAAGGTAGGTTAATTCGGTCAAGGCAAGAACATCTAACTCACTCACGGGGAGGTCATAAAAGGAATCGTATGCTACATCATTCAAGTAGTCAAAAATATTGGCCATAAAAGCTCCTTTCTCTATGTTTATCCTATCACATTTACCTAGAATTAGCTAGTGGGCTTGTTCGAATGACCTAGTAGGGTTTGATTGAAATACATAGAAGATAGATTGCTCCTATTTCAAACCTCTAAACGAGCTTACTTGTATATTTTTGCTATCAATCCCATTTTCCTTTAAAAAATTCTTCATCTCATTTACATCATCAGGCTGACCTGTGATGAGATAGCTGGCTTGATTGCCGTATTCATCAATAGCACGTTTTAAAAATTCTTGACTTTGAAAAAATTCATCGCTTGTTTTATAAGTAAAATTCGATGTTTTCTGAGCTAGTTCCTTCATTTCTTTATCAAAAATAGTCACTCCTTTGTCAAAATGATTGAGTACAATCGGGCATTTACCAGCCCATTCTTTGATAAGGGGGCGTAGAGCAGAAATGCCGACATCAGATGCAAAGCAAACTAGTGGCTGATTCATATCTTTAACGGTCAAAGAGGAATCCAGCCAACTCATCTCAATCTCACTGCCAGCCGGTAAATGTGTCAAGGTTTCCTTAAAGAGGCTACCACTATTATGAGTCAAAATGAGAATTTCATCTTCATCAGGTGTGGAGGCAATGGTTAGCCATCGACTGGTTTGCTCTCCCTTAGCTTCATATTTACTAGCAGTAGACGAGGTATCAGGGAGTGTAAACTTGGCATAAGCCCCAGCTTTCCAGATTTGATGACTCGGTTTTGTGATATGAATTAAATATAGATCTCCGCTGGGGTTTTCGATGGATTTTATCGATAATGTCTGACTTCGTCCAAGGTAGGCGATGGCACCCCAAGTTATAAGGCCTAAGACTCCAAGTGTTGATAGAATGATAATAAACATTTTTTTACCTCTTTTCATTTTTTATGACTCCTGTTCTTAATTTTATGAATGAACTAAAAACAAATTCATTCATATTTTTCCAAAAAATAAAGAAATCCATTCTTTATTTTAGAACTCCTTTAATGAAGTTGGTTGCAAGTATTTCGACAGTTTTGCCAATATCTGGAAAATCTTTTTCCGTGATATGCATATCCATGTAGTAAAACAGATTATAAACCTGTAAAATATCTTGAATCTTTTCTGGCGAATACCCTTCACCTTGCATACGATTTGTAAAAGTTTTAACTAGAAACTGATGAAATGGATTTGCGACTTTGCCTTCTTCCGAGGAATAGTAGCTGTGTAACTCATCTGCTATGGCAGGATTGTACCATTCTGCAAGGATTTTATTGGAAGAAACGAGAGTTCTGGACTGAGCAAAGAGTTGACCAATGAGGTCGGTCATGTCAATTTCCCAATCTAGTTCTTCGATCATAGCTTGGCGAACACGGTTGTTTTCATCTATATAGATGTCTAGAAAAATGGCTTCTTTACTCTCGTAATAGTTATAAAAAGAACCAACTGCAACACCAGCTTGCCTAGCAATTTCTGAAATTCCTGTTGCCTTGTAACCTTTTTTCGAAAAAACTTCATAGGCCGCTGTCTTTAAAGCTTGTTTTTTGTCCAATCTGATTTAACCTCCTTTATTTAATGAATGAATAAATTGATTTATTCATTCACATTCTAACAAATCATGACTAGCTTGTCAATAAGAAGGCTAGATCTATTAAATAAGTGAAAGAAACGCTAACTAAATGAGCACAAAAAGGAAAATATAGGATAAGGCTGGAACTATACTTAAAAATAAGGTATGATATCAGTGGGATGTTCTCTATATAGCATCTGTTTACTGATCTGGATTTGTGGGGAATAGGCTGCTAAACAGTATGAGACACTGATCCGTAAATCTGATATGAAGGGTTTTGATACTTTGAGAAATAGCAAAGGAGGAGCGCATGCACAAGATTTTACTAGTAGAAGATGACCAAGTTATTCGACATCAAGTGGGAAAACTGCTCTCTGAGTGGGGCTTTGAGGTCATTTTGGTAGAAGATTTTATGGAAGTATTGAGCTTATTTGTTCAGTCAGAGCCTCATTTGGTCCTCATGGATATTGGCCTGCCACTCTTTAATGGTTACCACTGGTGTCAGGAGATTCGTAAGATTTCTCAGGTACCCATTATGTTTCTGTCTTCGAGAGACCAGGCTATGGATATCGTCATGGCAATCAACATGGGAGCAGATGACTTTGTGACCAAGCCTTTTGACCAGCAGGTGCTTCTTGCAAAGGTTCAGGGCTTGTTGCGCCGTTCTTATGAATTTGGCCGAGATGAAAGTCTGCTGGAATATGCGGGTGTAATCCTCAATACCAAGTCCATGGACCTGCACTATCAGGGGAAAGTTCTGAGTTTGACCAAGAATGAATTTCAAATTTTGCGAGTGCTGTTTGAACACGCTGGCAATATCGTGGCGCGTGATGACCTGATGCGGGAACTCTGGAATAGCGACTTTTTCATCGATGACAATACCTTGTCTGTCAATGTTGCTCGTTTGCGCAAAAAGTTGGAGGAACAAGGCTTGGCAGGTTTTATCGAGACTAAGAAAGGGATAGGATACGGACTGAAACATGCTTGATTGGAAATCATTTTTTCTAGCCTATCTGCGTTCTCGCAGTCGCGTTTTTGCCTATATTTTTTCATTAGGCTTTCTCGTCCTTCTCTTTCAGTTTTTATTTGCTAGTCTAGGAACTTATTTTCTTTATTTCTTTCTGCTCAGTGGCTTTTTGACCTTCTTATTTTTGGCTTGGGATATATTTGCAGAAGCTCAGGTTTACCGGCAGGAAGCACTCTATGCTGAGCGAGACCCCAAGTCTCCTCTGGAATGTGCGCTAGCAGAAAAACTTGAAGAGCGAGAGTCTGAATTGTATCAAAAGAAGTCGGAAGCCCAAAGTAAACTGACGGATTTGCTTGATTACTATACCTTGTGGGTCCATCAGATTAAGACGCCTATTGCAGCTAGTCGCCTTTTAGTAGCAGAAGTCTCTGATCGTGAGGTCAAGCAGCAACTGGAACAGGAAATCTTTAAGATTGACTCCTATACCAATCTGGTGTTGCAGTACTTACGTTTAGAGAGTTTTCATGATGACTTGGTATTTGAACAGGTCCAAGTGGAGGACTTGGTTAAGGAGATGGTTCGTAAGTACGCACTTTTCTTTATCCAGAAGGGACTAACAGTCAATCTCCATGACCTTGACAAAACTATCGTGACCGATAAGAAATGGTTGTTAGTCGTCATTGAACAAATCCTTTCAAACAGCCTCAAATACACCAAGGAAGGTGGTTTGGAAATCTATATGGAGGATCAGGATCTTTGTATCAAGGATACGGGAATCGGGATAAAAAATAGTGATGTCCTCCGAGTCTTTGAACGTGGCTTTTCAGGCTACAATGGGCGTTTGACCCAGCAATCATCTGGACTTGGCCTCTATCTATCTAAGAAAATTTCTGAAGAACTGGGTCACCAGATTCGCATCGAGTCTGAGGTTGGGATAGGAACAACTGTTCGCATCAAGTTTTCCAATAGGAATCTGATAATTGAGTGAGCATAGTTGATGATAACCTTATCCATCTGTGGAATTTTTGTTTTAGTCGATATCTCTATTTTTATGATAACGTCTAGAAGTTACCGTAAGATTGTCCAGATGTAAAAAATGTTACACTAGGAAACGACTAGAATATAGTCAAAAAATAAAAGAGACAAAAATGAAAGAAAGTTATTTTGACGGAGGAATCATAGATTATATTGGATGCTCCATCTTAGTAGCCATAATTTTCGGGCTTACCTTGGAGATCGCAACACCTTGGGCGGTTTGCATGATGAAAAATTGAAAATCAAACACACGGTAGTGGATGGGTAACGTCTATACTTTGACGGGATTGGAGCACAACTGTTCGGTAACTGGATCAAGTGGTTTCTTCTAACCATCATCACGTTTGGAATCTATGGCTTCTAGTTGAAAATCAAAATGAAGCAATGGATTGTCGAACACACCAATCATGTTTAAAGATTAAAACGGCATCTTCTTTCAGAGGAGATACCGTTTTTTTCTTTTTCGTATAAGGAAACAAAAATTTCTTCCTTTCTCTATCTGTTCAATTGATAGATTTCTTTGGAGAAAGACTGTAAAATTTTTGATATAATGTTAAGGATAGACTGACGTATGTTTAAAGGATAATTTTCAAAAACATAACAGGTGAGAATTAAAAATATGTAAGATTGAAAAGAAGTCTCTCTGCCATCATCCAAGCAGAAACAAGATTATATGAAATAAAAGGAGTAACCAATGACCGGAAACTATTCAACACGTGAATACCGTGAGAAATTATATGATGACCTTCATGTTCGATTAAGAGATACAGTGATTTTGATGTGTGCGATTTTTATTGCCTCTATAGGTTTAAATATGAATTCAACAGCTGTCATTATTGGAGCCATGCTGATTTCCCCTCTTATGACATCGATTGTTGGACTCGGATTTGGTTTAGCTATTTTTGATGCGCGTTTAATCAAGCAATCTCTAGAGGTTTTATTTACTCAAGTATTGGTCAGCTTGCTTGTCTCGACTCTGTATTTCTGGATTTCTCCCTTATCTTATGCAAGTAGCGAGTTGATTGCACGAACCTCTCCAACCATTTGGGATGTTCTCATTGCTATTGCTGGTGGGATAGCAGGTGTAATTGGGTCAAGGAAAAAAGAAGCAAACAATATCGTGCCAGGAGTAGCCATTGCGACAGCTCTGATGCCACCTATCTGTACTGCAGGATATGGTTTGGCTAACGGAAATGTACGATTTTTATTTGGAGCTCTCTATCTTTTCTTGATCAACTGTATTTTTATCATGCTAGCCAACATTGTTGGAACAAGAATTTTGATGAGAAAATCTCCCTTAAGTTCATTTAAAGAGCTAAACATTAAAATGAAAATTGGCTTGATATCCTTGATTGTATTATTGGTTCTTCCAGCCAGTTATTCAGCAGTCACTCTGACGATGGATCAAGCGCGAAAAGAAGGAATCAAACAGTTTGTAGCAAAAGAGTTCGCCAATCACACGGTCATTAATCAAGTCTACAAGTCAAGAAACAATGAATTGGTCTTAACGGTTGTTGGAGATCCGATTTCAGAAGAAGAATTAGAAACGCTCCATCAAAAACAAGCCTCTTACGGTATTCAATCTGTTCAATTAAAAGTAAATCAAGTTCATAATTCGACAAAATTAGATAGTGAGATGACCAAGGAATTTTATGAAAATATTAACAAGTATATTGATCAAAAACTCTCTGAAAAGGATTCGCAAAAAGATCTCGTAAAAGAAAATGAAGCAGATAAGGATTGAGGATATTGACCTTATCTAACTCATGAAAGCAAATCTTGTGTGGTGGTTTGGCCAATCACTACTAGCTCAGATTAAATAAAATATAAAAAGCAACAGCTGAAATAGTTGTTGCTTTTTCTGGCTCTGAAAAATATTTCTCAGACTGTGATTGTTTTATTTCTCAACGCGTGATTTGTTGGCGATATCAGCTAGGATTGCTGCTACAAACTCATCTACTGGGACAGTTTGTGTTTCTTTTTGGCCATAGCGACGAACATTGACTGTTCCGTCTTCCATTTCCTTATCTCCAACAATCAATTGGTAAGGAATCTTGCTGGTTTGTGAAGCACGAATCTTGAACTGCATTTTTTCATTGCGCTCATCTACATCTGCACGGACACCACGGTCACGGAGTTTCTTAGCAACTTCCCATGCGTAGTCCACGTGTTTTTCGTTAGAAACGGGGATGAGGGTTACTTGATGTGGTGCAAGCCATGTTGGGAAAGCACCCTTGTAGTTCTCAATCAAGATAGCTGTGAAGCGTTCCATGGTTGAGATAACCCCACGGTGGATCATAACTGGACGGTGTTCTTCACCGTCAGCTCCGATATATTTAAGGTCGAAACGTTCTGGCAACAAGAAGTCAAGCTGGATCGTAGAAAGAGTTTCTTCTTTTCCAAGGGCTGTCTTAACCTGAATATCCAATTTTGGTCCGTAGAAGGCTGCTTCGCCTTCGGCTTCAAAGTAGTCAACGCCCATCTCATCAAGGGCAGCACGAAGCATGGTTTGAGCATTTTCCCACATTTCATCGTTATCAAAGTACTTGTGAGTATCTTGAGGGTCACGAAGAGAGAGGCGGAAACGGTACTCGTTTAGGTTGAAGTCTCCGTATACATCGATAATCAACTGAAGGGCACGTTGGAATTCTTCTTGGATTTGTTCTGGAGTCACAAAGAGGTGACCGTCGTTGAGGGACATTTCGCGCACACGTTGAAGACCAGTGAGGGCACCAGATTTTTCGTAGCGGTGCATCATACCGATTTCAGCGATACGGATTGGCAATTCGCGGTATGAGTGAACATGGTGTTTGTAGACTTGGATGTGGTGTGGGCAGTTCATTGGACGAAGGACAAATTCTTCACCGTCACCCATATCCATGGTTGGGAACATGTCTTCTTGGTAATGATCCCAGTGACCAGAAGTCTTGTAGAGTTCTACTGAAGCAAGAGGTGGAGTGTAAACGTGTTGGTAGCCAGAAGCCAGCTCCTTGTCGACAATGTAGCGTTCCAATTCACGACGGATAGTCGCACCATTTGGTAACCAGAATGGTAAACCTTGTCCGACTTCTTGTGAAATCATGAAGAGATCAAGCTCTTTACCGAGTTTACGGTGGTCACGTTCCTTGGCTTCTTCACGCATTTGAAGGTAGTTCTTCAAGTCTTTCTTGTCAAACCAAGCTGTACCGTAGATACGTTGCATCATCGCGTTGTCGCTATTTCCACGCCAGTAAGCACCTGCTACATGGAGAAGGTGGAAGATTTGGATACGGCCTGTTGATGGAACGTGAGGGCCACGGCAAAGGTCCACGTATTCACCTTGACGGTAGATGGTCAAACCACCCTCATCTTCAGAGTGTTCTTCGATCAATTCTAACTTGTAAGGATCGTGTTTGAAGATTTCACGGGCCTCGTCTTTGGTAACTTCCTCGCGAATAGATGGGAAGTTTTCTTTAACGATCTTCTTCATTTCTTCTTCGATACGAGGAAGGTCCTCATTGGAGATTTGACCAGCAGTATTGTCAGTATCGTAGTAGAAGCCATCTTCAATAGCTGGACCAACACCCAAGTGAATATCTGGGAAGAGGCGACGAGCTGCTTGGGCAAACAAATGAGCCGCTGAGTGGCGCAAGATTGGAAGAGCATCTTCGTGATCAGGTGTCACGATTTCGATGCTTCCATCCTCGGTGATAGCACGAGTCGTGTCGATGAGTTTGCCGTTGAATTTACCAGCCAAGGCTTTTTTAGCGAGGGAATTGCTGATGCTTTGCGCAATTTCGAAAGTTGTCACGCCAGATTCGAATTCACGAACAGCGCCATCTGGGAAAGTAATCTTAATCATGGTTTTCTCCTTAAATATTTATTCTATTTTTGTTGGGCAATTTTAAGAGCCGAGCAACTTCTTCTGCAGTCTGATTTTCTGGTTGACTACCATCTGTTATGAGGCTAGGATAGCCTAATCTCACCGCTTCCTTCCGAACCATTTGGGCAAAAAGAATGTCTCGCTGCATCCAGTTTTCAAAAGCTTGCTCAGAGTTGGTTGTTCCCTCTAAGACAAAAGGAACTCATTCTCTCTGTCTATAATGCTTTTTTTGAAAATCAGCTGTCGGAGTCAAGCATAGATAGGATGATGCTTGACATTCAAGCTCCTTTACCAAGTGAGGCAAAAGTCCTGCTCCCTCCACCAAGAGAGGTCTATCTTGATTTTTTATCAAGTAAGATTTCACATAAGGAAAAATCTCTTCATAAAAGCGCCATTCTTCATCTGCCATCTCTTCTGGACTTCTCATCCAGATTTGTTCTGGATTTCTGTCCTGTCTAAGAAGACAAATCGGCTGTGAGTCTGCACTTGCTTGACTCATCATCTCATCTACCAAATCATCCAGTTTGATATGAAGTAGTTGATACTGTCTAGCAAGAAGTGAGGCAATTGTTGATTTTCCACTACAAGGCGATCCGCCAATCATATAAAGCATCATTCTTCCTCCTTCTGACAAAATAAAAACGACATCCAAAAAGGACGTCGCAACGTGGTTCCACCTTCATTTATGTTCCTCAAAAAAGAGGGACACCTCTGATTGGCTTTAACGTGGCCACCGTTTTATGTTTTCATAAAAGTCAGTAGAGTAGTATCAGTTTAGACTCTCTATGCGTTTCCAGCAACCACGCACTCTCTAGTAGAAAGGGACTAAGTGACTTGTCTCTATGCATTATTATAGCATGATTGCGAGATTTTTCAAGGATTTTGTGAAAGTTTTTTATTTTTTCCTTGCTGGAGCATATATTTAATACCTGAACCTGAAGCCATACCAAGTAGGGCAAAGAGTTCATAAGCTAGGAAATAAAGCAGAACGAACTCATGAAAAGTGATGATAGTAAAACCAAAGAGCAACCCTACACCAAGTAACCACCACAGTGAGAATTGGAAACGGTAGCTATAAAGAAGGGATACGATAAAGGTTGCCAAAGGTGAAAAGAGGATGATGTTATAAATGTAAAGCCCTTTCAGCGTATAAGGATCAGATATCAGCAGCAAAAGCAGCTCATAGAGGGGCCAGTAAAAGAAGAATATGACAAGGTAGTATGGAATATACTTAAGATATTTCCGCATGGCAATAGTCCTCCAATCTACAAAAATTGAGAGATGTTGAAGACCACATGATCCTAAATGAAGGGGAGCTCTCTACCTATATTATAGCATATTATAGCACGATTTGGAAGCTCTTACAAGATGCTATGGTAGGCAGAAATAATAAGCTTTATGAATTTTTTTGTTATAATACTAGCATAAGAAGTAAGAAAAATTGAGGAGAAAGAATGACGAAAATAGCAGTTCTTTCAGACATACATGGAAACACGACTGCCTTGGAAGCTGTACTGGCTGATGCAAGAGCGGCAGAGGTAGAAGAGTATTGGCTTTTGGGGGATATTCTCATGCCTGGAACAGGACGTAGAAGGATATTGGATCTCTTAGCTAGCTTGCCTATTACAGTAAGAGTTCTGGGTAATTGGGAGAATAGTCTCTGGCGTGGTTTGCATCGCAAGCTAGATCCAACAAAAGCTAGTCATCGCTATCTTCTACGCCAATGCCAGTATATCTTAGAAGAGATTAGCCCTGAAGAAATCGAAGACCTCCACAATCAACCCATGCAAGTTCATCGTCAGTTTGGTGATTTGACGGTAGGAATCACTCACCATCTCCCTGATAAAAACTGGGGTAGAGAGTTGATTCATACGGGAAAACAAGAAGATTTTGATAGATTGGTGACGGATCCACATGCCTCTATCGCGGTATATGGGCATATCCACCAACAGTTGCTTCGTTACGGAAGTGACGGACAGTTGATTCTTAATCCAGGTTCGATTGGGCAACCCTTCTTTTTAGATGCGAAGTTGCGTAAGGACCTGCGTGCCCAATATATGATTTTAGAGTTTGATGAGGCAGGTTTGGCTGATGTTGATTTCCGTCGAGTGGATTATGATGTAGAAGCCGAGTTGCAGTTGGCTAAGGATTTGAAGCTCCCCTATTTCCAGGTCTACTATGAAAGTTTGGTAAATGGGATTCACCATACTCATAATCAGGAATTTCTGTATGAAATTGCCCAAGAACAAGGGCATGATGCCGAGTTGGATGCATGGCTGGATGGTGGTAATAATTGACATTACAACGCAAAAGGGTATAATGGGTATCATATAGGATGTGAAAGGAGAAGAAGATGCAAATTTCAAGCCGATTTACGATTGCGACTCATGTGTTAATCATTATTGCCATCAAGAGTCAAGAGAGTAAGGTAACCAGCGATTTTCTCGCAGCCAGTGTTGGAGTCAATCCAGTCATTATTCGCAAAACCTTGTCCCAACTCAAAAAAGCTGAGCTGATATCAGTTGCGCGTGGGACGGGCGGTACCGAGATTATCAAAGACCTCCAAGATATCAGTCTTTTTGATGTTTATCAGGCAGTCGAATGTTTAGGAAAATCTGGTAAACTCTTTAGTTTCCATGACAATCCCAACCCTAACTGTCCAGTAGGGGCAAATATCCATGAAGTTTTGGATCAAAAATTGCTGGATATCCAACTAGCGATGGAAAACCAACTTCGTCAGACGAGTCTAGCTCAGGTTGTGGCAGATGCAGAAGCAAGAATAGTAAAATAAGAGGGCTAGGCTCCTCTTTTTCTATTGCCACAATTATGGTACAATGTAGTCATCAAAGGAGGAGACTATGTACTTTATCACAGGATTTTTTGTCCTACTTTTTCTCGTTTCGTTTTTAAGGGACAATCGCAGTCTCTGGAATCCAGCTCTCTTGCTTTTGTCTCTGCTCTTTTCTTATATGTCCATTGCCAATCTTTTTTACGAAGCTGGGCAGAAAGAAGTGCACATGGTTTTCTTTGCAGGGATTTTTCTCCTGCTACCTCTTTTAGTTTTTCTAAGTGGTTTTTTCCTTATTTATAATGGATTTGTGTTATTGAAAAAAGAAGGAAAATCCAAGGCAAATTATTTGTCTCTAGGATTAGGCTGCGTGATTCTATTCTTTTTTGTGATCATGGCTATCCGAGTGAGCGATACCAAGGGCTTGTTCTACACCAATCATCTAGTGAATATTATCTTTTTCTTTTTGATTTATTCGTATTTGATTTTTGGTTTTGCCTTTGCAGGATTTCTGCTTTATTCTATTCTGTATCTTTTTATTCCTAAGAAAAAATATTATGATTTTATTATTATTCACGGTGCAGGCTTGTTGAATGGAGAAAAAGTAACTCCCTTACTTAAGAGCCGTATTGACAAGGCTGTAGAGGCTTATCGTCAGTCGTCCAATCCCAACGTTAAAATCATCGCCAGTGGTGGTCAAGGTGGGGACGAGAAGATTTCTGAAGCTCAGGCAATTTGTAATTATTTGATGGAAGAGACGGATGTTCCGAGAGAAGCGATTCTCCTAGAGGAAGACTCAACGACGACTTATGAGAATCTTCTCTTCTCAAAAGAAATGGGAGAGAAACTGGTAGCAAATCCACGTTTTCTCTTTGTGACCAATGACTATCATGTTTTTCGTACTAGCACCTATGCCCGTCGTATTGGGATGAAGGGAGATGGCCTTGGTTGTCGGACAGCCGCCTACTATATCCCATCGGCCTTTATTAGAGAATATATTGCTCTATGTGTGAAGATGAGATGGCTTTTTATCGCCTTCTATACTTTATTAATTTTAGCTCTGATTTTCTCCTATAGAGGTGTTCTATGGTAATATGTAAAATTCATATTGTAATTCTTGTTAGAATCTCTAAAAAATCTTGTAGTAACCCTAAGGGCAAAATTGTCACTAGTAATGAAAGAGCGGGGTAAGTGATTGTGAGTGCGGTTTTTGGAACGGTTTTATGATTGCTCGTCAATCAATTGAACAATTTCTAACCTAGTTGCAGATTTTCAGAGAGAGTCAAAAATAGGCAACTGAATATGAGTAGACTAGAATTTTACAGTCAACGACAAATAAAAATGTGAACAGCAACAGAGGTTCACATTTTCTTTTTGGTCTATGGCAAAATGGCTTTTAGTTCCTTCAGGATAGTTTGCAAGGTTACGATCGCTTGTTCTCCTTGTTGTGGTTGATAGAGTAGTTGGAAATACTTGCGAATAGTTTTTTCAAATTGTTTAGGGAGGAGAGTACAATTGGTCTTTGCGTACTCCAACATTCGTTTTTCACCAGGATGGGTTTGCTCATTGAGTGCAAATAACAAGTCAAAGTAGGAAGCAAAGAATTCACTTGTACGATGATTCATACTGAGAAGATCTTGGCGTTTGATAGCTTTTTCTATTTGGTGAGAGAAGGCAGGCATGGCTTGTTCTAGCAAAAGGAGTTGCCTTTCAATGATCTGTTTTTTGAGTTCCTGTGGATAGGGAATCTGG
Organism: Streptococcus oralis; assembly: GCF_003943385.1. Classification (GTDB taxonomy): domain Bacteria; phylum Bacillota; class Bacilli; order Lactobacillales; family Streptococcaceae; genus Streptococcus; species Streptococcus oralis_CA. The sequence continues at coordinate 13,617 of NZ_RJPI01000012.1, read as the reverse complement.
TAGGTTCTTTGGAGCGAAGCATAGTGTCCATTCGGATCGTATAGAATCTTGCTGTGGAGTAGATTATGCCACATACAGGTTGTATAAGCGTTTTGAGCTTTGTGTTGAAAAACGGTTGAGTTCAATTCTTGTTCAAACGACTCCAGTGAACGATAAATCAACTCGATTTCGACACCGTTGTTTAGCACGCAGTCGTCCTCTAACTCCCAAAACTGGTTTCCAATTTCCATATAAGAACAGTACTTGCTCAGAATGTTTTGGCGAATCGTCTCATCTATAGGAGAGTTGAGATAGACATAGACATCATAGTCAGAATTTTGATCGTAGTCTTGTCCTGCACGTGAACCACCAAGAGCGATGGCTTCTACTTGTTCCAGTTGAGAGAATTCTTTGTAAAGTTCGTGGATCATGATTTTTCTCCTTGCTTTATGGTTTTAAAGTCATTTTATCAAAAAGTAAAACGTTTGCATAGCATTAAGTTGCTGCTTTTTCGTTTATAGCAAAAAATGTGAACCCCTGTTGTTGGTTCACATTTCTTTTTTTATTCTGCAGCTTGTTGCCAACGTTTTGCTAGCTTATGAGACAGGCTAGAAATGGCAAAGTTAAAGATAAAGTAAATCAAGGCAATCAGGATATAAAGACTGAAGACCTGCTCTGGTTCGAAATAGCGTCCCATGAGAATTTGGCTGGCGCCAAAGAGTTCTTGTAGGGCGATAACAGAGTAGAGAAGGCTGGTATCCTTGATCACAGTTACAAACTGAGAAATGATAGCTGGCAGCATTTTACGGATCGCTTGTGGGAGAATGATATGGTAGAGGATTTGGGCTGAAGTGAATCCTTGTGACATTCCTGCTTCGTATTGTCCCTTGTCCACGGCATTGAGGCCGCCTCGGATAATCTCAGCCAAGGCTGCTGAGGTAAAGAGGGTAAAGGCTGTAATACCAGCTGGTGTGGACTTCATCCTAAACACCAAAAAGATGGTGAAAATCCAGAGGAGGTTGGGAACGTTACGTACAAACTCGATATAAATGCTGGAGATGATCCGTAAGACAGGATTTTTCCCATTTCTCATGACGGCTAGTACTGTTCCGATAAGGGTCGAGAGGACGATAGCAATCAGAGAAATGTAGAGGGTTAAGCCAAATCCTTTAAAGATAAAGATTAGGTTATCTGGGGTCAAAACTTCTAAAATAGATTCCATAGTAACCTCCTAAAGTGAATAGGCTTTTTTGTTGGCTTGCTCCATCTTGCGACCAAACTGGGCGACAGGGAAGCATAGAGCAAAGTAGAGAAGTGCGGCACCTAGAAAGGCAGGGATGTAGTTTCCGTTTAGAGCCGACCAAGACTTGGTCACAAACATCAAGTCTACTCCAGAGATGATAGCGACGGTAGAGGTGTTCTTGATGAGGTTAACGATTTGGTTGGTCAAAGGAGGGAGAATGATACGGAAGGCCTGAGGCAAGATAATCAAGCGCATGGCACTGATATAGGTAAAACCTTGTGATAAGGCGGCCTCCATCTGACCGCTAGGAATAGACTGAATACCTGAGCGAATAACCTCAGCGATATAAGCTCCGTGATAGAGTCCTACACAGAGAACAGCTGTCCAATAGATCGGAATCATGATGGTATGGTCACTGATAAGAGGCAAACCATAGAAGACGATGACAAACTGCACCAAGAGGGGAGTGTTTTGATAAAATTCGACAAAGATACGAGCCAAAACACGCAAGAATGGGCGTTTGCTGGTTGACATGGCTCCAAAGAAGATGCCCAAAACCATGGCAAGGATAAAGGATCCAATCGCTAGGGCAAGGGTGAAGAGGAAACCATTGAAAAATTGTCCAAAATCCTGAAAATAGGCTGTCCAAGATGATAAATCTGTCATGGGGTGTCCTCCTTAATCTGCGGTATGGCTAGATGGTTTGAGCTTGTAACGGTCATAGAGTTTCTGCAAACTACCATCCTTGCTCCATTTAGTGACCAAGCTATCAAGATAATCGTTGAGCTCAGTGTTTGATTTCTTGGTAACAATACCGTAGTCAGATGGTTTAAAACTATCATCTAGTAGTTCTGTTCGTTTACTGGTGTAGCCAGACAGGATAGAACGGTCCACGGAAAAGGCATCAATACGGTGAGCGTGAAGGGAAGTAATCAATTCCGGGTAGGAACCAAGTTCTACAAACTTAAACTTCAGACCTTTCTTTTTACCCAGTTCGGTAATCAAGCGTTGGGTGATGGAACCTTGGGCAACTCCGATGGTTTTGCCATTTAGGTCTTCAATGCTTTTGATATTGGCAGATTTGTTGACCAAAAATCCAGAAGCGTCCGTATAGTAGGGACTGGTGAAGTTGTAGAGTTTTTTACGTTCTTCTGTGATGGTAAAGGTCGCGATATCCAAATCGACCTGTTCATTGTCAAGAAGGGGGCCACGGGTTTGAGCGGTAACAGGAACGTAGCGAACCTTGACCTTGAGCTCATCTGCAATCATCTTGGCAAGGTCAGTTTCGATACCAGAATAAGTCCCTGTCTTAGGATCCTTGTAGCCAAAATTGGGAACGTCTTGTTTCACACCAACAACTAGTTCGCCTCTTTTTTGAATGTCTGCGACGCTAGTATCGGCTTGGACTGGTTTGGCTAAAGCAAGGCTGAAAAGGCTGATCAATAATGCTGATAAAAAGAATTTCTTTTTCATAGGCGCCTCCTTATTTGACTTTGTCACTTTCGTGGTTGATAATTTTGCTGAGGAATTGCTGGGCACGAGGTTCGCTTGGATTGTCGAAAAAGTCATCGACATCTGTCGTATCCACCAAAACTTCTCCGTCGGCCATAAAGATGATACGGTCAGCAACTTCACGGGCAAAGCCCATTTCGTGGGTAACGATGATCATGTTCATCCCGTCATGTGCCAGTTTCTGCATAACTGCTAGAACATCTCCGATAGTCTCAGGATCAAGAGCAGATGTTGGCTCATCAAAGAGGAGGAGCTCCGGATGCATAGCAAGACCACGTGCGATGGCAATCCGCTGTTTTTGTCCACCAGATAGCATGGCTGGATAAGAATCTTTTTTGTCCCACATATTTACAAATTCCAAATATTTTTGGGCTGTTTTTTCAGCTTCTTTTTTATCAATTCCTAGAACTTTTATGGGTGCCAGTGTCACGTTTTCTAACACCGTTTTGTGTGGATAAAGGTTAAAATGCTGGAAAACCATGCCGACTTCCTTACGAAGAGGAACTAAATCTTTCTGGCTGGCACCTGCTACTTGGTGTCCATTGACTAGGAGACTTCCTTTGTCAATAGCCTCTAAACCATTAATCGTACGGATAAGAGTGGACTTCCCAGAACCAGAAGGTCCAAGCAGGACAACAACTTGTCCTTTTTCAAAACGGAGATTGATGTCGCGGAGTGCGTGGTAGTCTCCGTAATATTTTTCGACGTGTTTAAATTCTACTAAAGCCATGAGGGATCTCCTTTGTGTTAGATTTTATAACACGATTCTACAACAAAAGAATGTTCTTGTCAAATCATATCTGAAAAAAATTCACTAAAATTTTATAAAAAAGCAATCTGGATAGAGAAAAAGCCTAAATCATGTTATAATGAAGCGATAGAATTCTTAGAAAGAGTGGATGTCTTTTTGATAACTCCTACTTATGAATGGCAGTTTGCCCCGCAGGTTGAAGATGCGGATTTTACAAAGATAGCCAAGAAGGCTGGGCTGGGTCCTGAGGTGGCTCGCTTATTATTTGAAAGAGGGATTCAGGATGAAGAAAGTCTAAAGAAGTTTTTAGAACCTTCTTTGGAGGACTTGCATGACCCTTATCTGCTCCATGATATGGATAAGGCAGTGGAACGGATTCGTCAGGCCATTGAAGAAGAGGAAAACATTCTCATCTATGGAGACTACGATGCGGATGGCATGACCTCAGCTTCTATTGTTAAGGAAAGTTTGGAACAGCTTGGCGCCGAGTGCCGTGTTTATCTGCCAAATCGTTTTACCGATGGCTATGGTCCCAATGCCAGTGTCTATAAATACTTTATCGAGCAAGAGGGAATTTCCTTGATTGTGACAGTGGATAATGGAGTTGCTGGTCACGAGGCCATTGAACTGGCCCAGTCTATGGGAGTGGATGTTATTGTGACCGACCACCATTCCATGCCTGAAACCTTGCCAGATGCTTATGCCATTGTCCATCCTGAGCATCCAGATGCGGACTATCCTTTCAAATATTTGGCTGGTTGTGGAGTGGCTTTCAAGCTGGCTTGCGCCCTTTTAGAGGAAGTGCAAGTGGAACTGCTTGATTTGGTTGCTATCGGTACCATTGCCGATATGGTGAGCTTGACGGATGAGAACCGTATCTTGGTTCAATATGGTCTGGAAATGTTGGGGCATACTCAGCGCATCGGTCTGCAAGAAATGCTGGATATGGCTGGGATTGCTGCCAATGAAGTGACAGAAGAAACGATTGGCTTTCAGATTGCCCCTCGTTTAAATGCCTTAGGTCGCTTGGATGATCCCAACCCTGCCATTGATTTGTTGACTGGCTTTGATGATGAGGAAGCGCATGGAATTGCCCTCATGATTCATCAGAAAAACGAAGAGCGCAAGGAAATCGTACAATTTATCTACGAAGAAGCAAAGACCATGGTGGATCCTGAGAAGAAGGTCCAAGTCTTGGCCAAGGAGGGTTGGAATCCTGGAGTTCTGGGTATCGTGGCTGGGCGCTTGTTGGAAGAACTAGGGCAGACAGTCATTGTTCTTAATATAGAAGATGGTCGTGCCAAGGGTAGCGCTCGTAGTGTGGAAGCGGTCGATATTTTTGAGGCACTGGATCCCCATCGAGACCTCTTTATCGCCTTTGGCGGCCATGCTGGTGCAGCGGGAATGACGCTGGAAGTTGAGAAACTTTCAGATTTATCTCAGGTCTTGGAAGACTATATCCGTGAAAAAGGCGCAGATGCTAGTGGTAAGAACAAGCTAAATCTAGATGAAGAGCTAGACTTGGAGACTCTTAGTTTAGAAACGGTTAAAAGCTTTGAGCGCTTGGCGCCTTTTGGAATGGACAATCAGAAACCTGTCTTTTATATCAAGGATTTTCAGGTCGAAAGTGCTAGAACCATGGGAGCAGGCAATGCCCACCTCAAACTAAAAATTTCCAAGGGTGAGGCGAGTTTTGAAGTGGTAGCCTTCGGACAAGGTAGATGGGCGACAGAGTTTGCTCAAACAAAAAACTTAGAATTGGCAGTCACCCTGTCTGTCAATCAATGGAATGGTCAAACTGCCCTCCAGTTGATGATGGTAGATGCGCGTGTGGAGGGTGTTCAACTCTTTAACATTCGTGGGAAGAATGTAGTTTTGCCAGAAGGGGTTCCAGTCTTGGACTTTGCTGGAGAATTACCAGAATTAGCGACTAGTGATGCTGTGGTTGTGAAAACCATTCCTGAGGATATTACCTTGCTGAAGACCATTTTTCAGGAACAAAATTTCTCTGCGGTCTATTTCAAGAACGACATTGACAAGGCCTACTACCTAACAGGTTATGGGACTAGAGAGCAGTTTGCCAAATTGTACAAAACCATTTACCAATTCCCAGAATTTGACATACGCTACAAACTTAAGGACTTAGCAGCCTATCTCAATATCCAACAAATCTTGCTGGTCAAGATGATTCAAGTATTTGAGGAACTGGGCTTTGTAACTATCAAAGATGGTGTCATGACTGTCAATAAAGAAGCGCCGAAAAGGGAAATTGCTGACAGTCAGATATATCAAAATCTCAAACAGACCGTTAAAGACCAAGAAATGATGGCGCTGGGTACGGTGCAGGAAATGTATGATTTTTTAATGGCAGAAAACTAGAAGGTAGGAAAGAGTTGGGCAACCAGCTCTTTTTTGGAAACAAATCTTCATTTTGAAAATCATTAAAAAAATGGTATAATGGTAGGAAAAGATTCGGCTGAAAGTTTTAGAACTTTTAGAATAAGAGGGTAAATCTACCCTATAATCATGATAATTTAAGTTTCGGAGGAAAAATGAGTAATATCAGTTTAACAACACTAGGTGGTGTGCGTGAAAACGGGAAAAATATGTACATTGCTGAGATCGGCGATTCGATTTTTGTTTTGGATGCAGGGCTTAAATACCCTGAAAATGAACAACTAGGGGTTGATGTCGTCATTCCGAATATGGACTACCTTTTTGAAAATAGTGATCGTATCGCTGGGGTCTTCTTGACCCACGGGCATGCGGATGCCATTGGAGCTCTGCCTTACCTTTTGGCAGAAGCGGAGGTGCCTGTGTTTGGCTCTGAGTTGACCATTGAGTTGGCCAAACTCTTTGTCAAAGGAAATGATACGGTTAAGAAATTCAATGACTTCCATGTGATTGATGAAGATACGGAGATTGATTTTGGAGGAACTGTTGTTTCCTTCTTCCGTACGACTCACTCTATCCCAGAAAGTTTGGGTGTGGTCTTGAAAACAACTGAAGGTAGCATTGTTTATACAGGTGACTTCAAGTTTGACCAGACGGCTAGTAAATCCTATGCGACGGATTTTGCCCGTTTGGCAGAAATCGGTCGTGAGGGTGTCTTGGCGCTCCTCAGTGATTCTGCGAATGCGGATAGCAATATCCAGGTGGCGAGCGAGAGTGAAGTTGGAGAGGAAATTACCCAGACCATTTCGGACTGGGAAGGTCGTATCATCGTTGCGGCAGTTGCTAGCAACCTCTCTCGTATCCAGCAAGTTTTTGATGCAGCTGCGGATACAGGCCGTCGAGTTGTTCTGACTGGTTTTGATGTTGAAAATATTGTTCGTACAGCGATTCGACTCAAAAAATTGTCTCTAGCTAACGAAAGTCTTTTGATTAAACCAAAAGAAATGTCTCGATTTGAAGACCATGAGTTGATTATTCTCGAGACGGGTCGTATGGGTGAGCCTATCAATGGACTTCGTAAGATGTCCATTGGACGTCACCGCTATGTGGAAATCAAAGATGGGGACTTGGTCTATATCGTAACGACTCCATCTATCGCCAAAGAAGCTGTCATGGCGCGTGTTGAAAACATGATCTACCAAGCTGGTGGTGTGGTGAAACTCATTACCCAGAGCTTGCGAGTATCCGGACACGGGAATGCGCGTGATTTGCAGTTGATGATTAATCTTTTGCAACCAAATTACCTCTTCCCTATCCAAGGGGAGTATCGTGAGTTGGATGCGCATGCTAAGGCTGCCATGGCAGTTGGAATGTTGCCAGAGCGTATCTTCATCCCTAAAAAGGGAACGACTATGTCTTATGAACATGGGGACTTTGTCCCAGCTGGAGCTGTTTCTGCAGGTGATGTCTTGATTGACGGAAATGCCATTGGAGATGTTGGAAATGTCGTCCTTCGTGACCGTAAGGTCTTGTCAGAGGATGGAATCTTTATCGTTGCGATCACTGTCAACCGTCGTGAGAAGAAGATTGTGGCTAAGGCTCGTGTCCATACACGTGGATTTGTTTATCTCAAGAAGAGTCGTGACATTCTCCGTGAAAGCTCAGAATTGATTAACCAAACGGTAGAAGAGTATCTTCAAGGTGATGATTTTGACTGGACAGAGCTCAAAGGCAAGGTTCGTGATAATTTGACCAAATATCTCTTTGATCAAACTAAGCGTCGTCCAGCAATCTTGCCAGTCGTGATGGAAGCAAAATAATAAGCAGAATACCTACAGAAAAAGTCGAAATTCGGCTTTTTCTTATAGAATAGTATAAAGGAGAAAACCATGGCAGTTATGAATATTGAGTATTACTCTGAAGTTTTGGATATGGAGTGGGGGGTGAATGTCCTCTACCCTGATGCCAGTCGGGTAACTGAACCAGAGTGCACAGATATTCCTGTTCTTTATCTTTTGCATGGAATGTCAGGAAATCAGAATAGCTGGTTCAAGCGAACCAATGTCGAACGCTTGTTGCGGGGAACCAATCTCATTGTTATCATGCCCAATACTAGCAATGGTTGGTACACAGATACCCAGTACGGTTTTAACTACTTTACTGCTCTAGCAGAAGAGTTACCTCAGTTTATGAAACGTTTCTTCCCCAATATGACCAGCAAGCGAGAAAAGACCTTTATAGCAGGTCTCTCCATGGGAGGATATGGTTCCTTCAAACTCGCTCTATCGACAAATCGTTTTTCTCATGCGGCTAGTTTTTCTGGTGCGCTCAGTTTTCAGGATTTTTCTCCTGAAAGTCAGGATCTGGGGTCACTTGCCTACTGGCGAGGAGTTTTTGGAGAGATTAAAGACTGGACAGCTAGTCCTCATTCGCTTGAAAGCATGGCTGCAAAATCCGATAAAAAGACCAAACTATGGGCTTGGTGTGGGGAACAAGACTATCTCTACTCTGCCAATAATCTCGCAGTGAAAAACCTCAAAAAGCTTGGTTTTGAGGTGACCTATAGTCACAGTCCAGGCAAGCACGAGTGGTACTACTGGGAAAAACAATTGGAGCGTTTTTTGGCTACTTTACCAGTTGACTTTGTCTTGGAAGAACGCTTATCTTAGTTTTAGGTTTCTTTCAGCTTTTCTCAGTAAAATAGAGAATCTATCTTGATCAAGGAAAATGCGATTTCAAGATAGATTCTTATTTTTATGAAAGGTGGAGTGTCATGTTCTGGATTATTCGATTATTCTTCCGATTTCTGTTGGGAATTTGGCGTTTCTTCTGGCGTCTGGTTTGGACTGTAGTTATTCTACTGCTCATTGCTTTTGGAGTGGTTTGGTATCTGACAGGTGATTTTCATTCTGCGGTCAATCAGGTTGAAAAAATGAGCCAGATTGGTCAAGATGGCTGGAATCAATGGCAAGAAACGGGAACGCTGGAAGTCTTATCTCAGACAGACAGTCACCAACATGCAGAAGGCAAGTGGGCTCAGGCCTCAGCTCGCATCTATATTGAGCCTCAAATGGATGAGACCTTCCAAGCTGCCTATGCAGAAGCCATAAAAAACTGGAATCAAACGGGAGCCTTTACCTTTGAGGTCGTTGCGGATCCTAGCCAGGCAGATATTGTGGCAAGTGAGATGAATGATGGATCGACTGCTGTAGCAGGTCAAGCTGAGAGTCAAACCAATTTGTTAACCAATCAATTTATATCTGTAACGGTTCGCCTGAATCACTATTATCTATCCAATCCAAACTATGGATATTCTTATGAACGGATCGTGCACACGGCGGAGCACGAGCTGGGACATGCCATTGGATTGGATCATACCAACGAAACTTCTGTCATGCAGCCAGCAGGTTCCTATTATGGGATTCAGCCTCAGGATGTGAAAGCTGTTCAAGAACTCTATACCAGTAGCGACTAGATGAAGTTGGTACAATCTAAAATAAAATCAAAGCCCCTCCATCAAGTGATCGGTGGGGCTTTTTGTTCGTCCTGTCACAGGCTTTTTGCTATAATGGAACTATGAATAACTTGATCAAATCAAAACTAGAGCTCTTGCCGACTAGTCCTGGATGCTACATTCACAAGGATAAAAATGGCACCATTATCTATGTAGGAAAGGCTAAAAATCTGCGCAACCGCGTGCGGTCCTACTTCCGTGGAAGTCACGATACCAAGACGGAGGCTCTGGTGTCTGAAATTGTGGATTTTGAATTTATCGTCACTGAGTCTAATATTGAGGCACTTCTCCTAGAAATCAACCTGATCAAGGAAAATAAGCCTAAATACAATATCATGCTCAAGGATGACAAGTCCTATCCTTTCATCAAAATCACAAATGAGCGCTATCCTCGTTTGATTATCACCCGTCAGGTCAAGAAGGACGGCGGTCTTTACTTTGGTCCCTATCCAGATGTGGGAGCGGCCAATGAAATCAAGCGACTGCTGGATCGGATTTTCCCTTTTCGTAAGTGTACCAATCCGCCGTCTAAAGTCTGTTTTTATTACCATATCGGCCAATGTATGGCCCACACCATCTGTAAGAAAGATGAGGCCTATTTCCAGTCCATGGCTCAGGAGGTTTCTGATTTCCTAAAAGGGCAGGATGACAAAATCATCGATGACCTCAAGGGGAAGATGGCAAAGGCAGCTCAAAGTATGGAGTTTGAACGTGCGGCGGAATACCGTGACCTGATTCAGGCCATTGGAACGCTTCGGACCAAGCAACGGGTCATGGCGAAAGATTTGCAAAATCGCGACGTCTTTGGTTACTATGTGGATAAGGGCTGGATGTGTGTCCAGGTTTTCTTTGTCCGTCAAGGCAAGCTCATTGAGCGGGATGTCAATCTCTTCCCCTACTACAATGATCCGGATGAGGACTTCTTGACCTATGTGGGACAATTCTATCAAGAAAAATCTCATTTGGTTCCCAATGAGGTGCTGATTCCGCAGGATATCGATGAAGAAGCCGTTAAGGCTTTGGTGGACACTAAGATTCTCAAACCTCAGCGTGGAGAGAAAAAGCAACTGGTCAATCTGGCTATAAAAAATGCCCGTGTTAGCCTAGAGCAGAAGTTCAATCTGCTAGAGAAATCTGTCGAAAAGACCCAAGGGGCTATTGAAAATCTGGGACGCTTGCTCCAAATCCCGACTCCAGTTCGTATCGAGTCCTTCGATAACTCTAATATCATGGGAACAAGTCCTGTTTCAGCTATGGTGGTCTTTGTCAATGGCAAACCGAGTAAAAAAGACTACCGAAAGTACAAGATAAAAACGGTTGTTGGACCAGACGACTATGCTAGTATGCGAGAGGTTATTCGCAGACGCTATGGCCGAGTTCAACGTGATGGTTTAACCCCTCCAGATTTGATTGTCATTGATGGGGGACAAGGTCAAGTCAATATCGCAAAGCAAGTTATTCAAGAGGAGCTGGGCTTGGACATTCCCATTGCTGGGCTGCAAAAAAATGATAAGCACCAAACCCATGAACTGCTCTTTGGAGATCCGCTTGAGGTGGTGGAGTTATCACGAAATTCTCAGGAATTTTTCCTCCTCCAACGCATCCAAGATGAGGTGCATCGCTTTGCCATCACCTTCCACCGTCAACTGCGCTCAAAAAATTCCTTTTCATCCCAATTGGATGGGATTGACGGTCTAGGACCTAAACGCAAGCAGAATCTCATGAAGCATTTTAAATCTCTAACTAAAATCAAGGAAGCCAGTGTGGATGAAATTGTCGAAGTTGGGGTGCCAAGAGCAGTCGCAGAAGCTGTTCAGAGAAAGTTGAACCCGCAGGAAGAAGTGGAGTTGGCTCAAGTAGCAGAAGAGAGAGTAAATTACCAAACGGAAGGAAACCATCATGAACCATAAAATCGCAATTTTATCAGATATTCATGGCAATGCAACGGCACTAGAAGCAGTGGTTGCAGAATCTTTGGCAGATTTAGATAGTTAATATATAAACAAAAGGCCGTAAAAACGGTCTTTTGTAGTATAATGGGAAAGAAGTGAACCAGAATGGAGTGTCAATTATGATACCTTTAGAAAAATCAAATCCGTCTGAAGTTGAGAAAATTTGCTTGGAATTATATAAAAAAATGAGTTTTCAAGGTTATCCTGAATTTAAAAATGATTTAAATAGTTGGGTAGCCAGTAATGTACCAGAGCTAGCAAGTGAAAGGGATGCTTTTCTAAAGATAATGATAGGTGAGTATTCATTTTTAGAGAATCTTAAAGAATTGTTGGATAATTTCGTAGATGAAGAACCTAGATTAGCAGAGTATCTAAAAAAATCTTATGGAAAGATAGATTCGAGATTAAGGAAGAAATTAATTGATTTAAAGAACGTTTCGGTATGCCCGTATTGTAATCGTAATTATATAAACTCAACATATAAAATACTTCATTGTAATAATTGTAATCAAGACTTATTTGTAATTGATGAGGTTGAAAAAGAATGTCCGGGTTGCAAGCAAGAAATTAGTGGTCAGACTAAAGTAGTAAACACTGCTCAACTAGACCACTTTTTTCCAAAAGACAGCTATCCACTATTTGCGGTTTCATTTTATAATTTAATTCCTAGTTGTTATAGTTGTAATCATGTGAAATCAAATAAGGATTTAGAATATAGTCCCTATGATACTAGTTTTCCATTCGATGATGTAAAGTTTACATACATTCCAAAGTCTGTCGATGAGATTAAAATCAAAATTGTTTCTTGTGATATTAACTTTGAAAATGGAATTCGTGATTTGGGTATAGAGGAGCTATATCAAAGCCACATTGATGTGGTCAATGAATTGATTTGGAAAAAAGAAGTATATACAGATAGTTATAGAGAGGGTTTGTCAGAAATCTTAAATCAAACAAACCTTGAATTGAGCAAGGCTGAGGTGAATCGCTTTATAACAGGGCACTACACAGACAAAGAAAATTATGGGAAAAGACCACTTTCAAAAATGGTTACAGATATTAGCAAAGAAATTGGACTAGTAGGAGAAGAAGAATGAAATTAATTGCTTTGGTGATTAAACAGTATGATGAACTTTTTAAAAATCAAATTTTTAATTTTTCAGACGAATATAAAGTAAATTTTGATTTTGAAACGAATGAATTAAGAATTGATAAAAATCCAGATTATATTGAAAATTTTTATGGAAGATCAGTTAATAATATTAGTTTAATATCAGGGATAAATGGTAGAGGGAAGTCTAGTATATTAAATATGCTTGTACATTATGATGTATTTCAAAATAAGGAAGCTTTTATTGAAGATAAAATATATTGTTTAGTTTTAAAAAGTGAAACAGAATTATATTTTGAGTACGTTTATAATTTCTTTGATAGTAGTAAATATAGTCTTTATTTTGATGGTGAGCTGATGACTGGATTTTCTACTTTTATGGAGGGAAAAAACAAAGGGAGTATTAAGAGTTTTATATATAATTTAGAAAGTAGAGATAGTAGAAAAAATCCAAACATTTCAAGTATTATACTTGGCTTCTTACAAAGTCGTTTTAAAGAAAAACTTAAGAGGTACAGTGTATATAATAAAAATAAAAATCATCAAACTATTATTAACAGACATTTCACAGAAGCATATCCTAGCGATATTTTTGGAACTTATCAAAATTTGTATAAGGATGGACTAATTAAATCGGACCTGAAATTAAAATTGGAAATACAACTTGAAAACATAGAAGAGATATTTCCTTATATGAAATATGAGGAATATAAAAACAAGACAAAAGCCGAACGGTTTGGAGAGTTTGCCGAATTTAAAGAAGACTTTCTTGAGGGACTAGATTTAATAGAAGATGAATCAGTACGTGAAGTTTGGAGAACTATATATGACTTAAAAAAAGAGCAAAAACTAACAACTGAGTTGGATATTAACAGACAACAAAATTTTTTAATAGCCAATATAGTTTATAGATATCAAGAGGAGTTACCTAGATTATTTTTAGAATTTAATAAAAGTTTTAACAAATATTTAGATGATAAAAATCTAAGTCTTAAAAGAAAGAAAAGATTATTTTCTGAGATTGCAATTACCATGTCTACTGGAGAAACTAATCTTTTACTTTTAATTAGTGAGATTAAAAGAGTTTTATCTAATAATATTTCCCGTGATCACTACATAATTTTAATTGATGAAATAGAGACAGGTATGCACCTCGAATGG